>CAYGQN010000199.1:0-7929 GCA_964351795.1 uncultured Gammaproteobacteria bacterium | reverse complement strand
GTGCGGCGCGCGCGGCCGGCGGCACGGCGTCAGTTCAGCGCATCGAGCGCGGCCGGCGGCGCGTCAGTTCAGCGCATCGAGCGCGGCCTGGGCCTCCTCAATGCCGCGGAAGCGCTGGCCCGAGTCCACCGCCGCCTGCAGGCTCTCGCGCGCCGCTTCGGTGTCCCCAGCCGCCTTCTGGGCCATACCGAGGTGGTACAGCAGCTCGCCCGCGTCCGGGGCGGCCTCGGCGGCCTGGCCGAGCAGCGCCAGTGCCTGCTCGATCTCGCCACGGCGATACGCCACCCAGCCGCGGGTGTCCACGTGCGCGGCGTTGGTGGAATCGGCGAAGGCGTTGGCCAGTTCCCCCGCCCGGGCCAGGCTGTCCGCGTCCGTGCGGTACTCGGCCAGCAGCATGGCCAGGTTGTTCTGGACGAACACCGTGCCCGGGTTGCTCTTCAGGTATTCCTCGTACAGCGCGATGGCGGCATCCGGGTTTTCAACCTGCTCGTACACCTCGGCCAGAGAGGTCAGCAGCATGGGGGAATTGTCGGTGGCGGCCAGGCCGGCCTGCAGCGCCGTGATGGCCTCCTCCTGCTGCCCGGCCCGGAACAGCGCCCCGCCCAGGTTGCGGTGCAACACGGGTATCTCCGCATTGACCGCGATGCCCTTGCGGAAGGCATCGGCGGCGGCATCGGTATTGCCCTCGATGAGCTCCAGCTCGCCCAGCAGGTTCCAGGCGACGGCATTCTCGGGGTTGCTCTCCAGTACCCGCTGGATGGACGACTTGGCGGCGTCGCCCTGCTCCATCGCCAGCTGGCTGCGGACCATCGACGACAGCGGCTGCACGGCATCGGGCGCGCGTTGCAGCGCCTGCTCGAATGAGGCGACGCGGCCTTCCAGGTCCTGGCTGGCCTGGGCCGCCAGGCCCTCCAGGTAGTAGCCCAGGGCGCTTTCCGGGTCGGCGGCCTGCAGGCGGTCCGCCGCCGTGTCGGCACCGGCCCAGTCCTGCTTGGCGGCATACAGCTGGTACAGGGCCTGCAGCGCACCGGAATCGTCCGGGCTGCCCTCCAGCACCTTCTCCACCTCGCGGATGGCGCCCTCGACGTCGCCCGTGCCGGCCAGCAGCTGTACCAGCGCATTGCGGCTGACGCGGTCGTCGGGGTTGGCTTCCACCGCCTGGCGCAGGCTGTCCTTGGCCAGCTCCGGCTCATCGTTCATCAGGTGGGCCTGGGCCAGCATCCGCAGCATGTCGCCGGAGTCGGGCTGGTCCCGCAGCACGGCACGCAGGTCGTTGATGGCACTGACCGGGTCCTTGTCCATCAGCGCCAGCCGGGCCCGCAGCTCCAGGGCCTCGGCGTCGCGGCTGTTCTCGGCCAGCACTTCCTCGATGAGCACGCGGCCGGCGGCGCTGTCGCCCTCGGCCAGGCGAATGCGCGCCAGGCGCGTGCGGGCGCGCAGGCCGCTGGGGCCCACCTCGTCCAGTTCAATGACGCGCTGGTAGGCCTCCGCGGCGGATTCGAGCTCCTTGCGGGTGACATACAAATCCCCCAGCAGGAAGCGCAGCTCGTGCGCGCGCTCGTCGGCGGCCAGGAACTCCTTCAGCGCCGTTTCGGCCTCGTCGAGGCGTTCGCGGCCCGCCAGGAAGCGCACCAGTGCCGTGCGGGCGCCGGTTTCCTCGGGGAAATCCTCCACCGCCTGGCGCAGGACGGCTTCGGACTTGTCGAAGGCCTCGTTGTTGGCCAGGAACTGCGCCAGGCGCACCCGGTGCGAGATTTTGTCCGGCTCGTCGGCGATGATCTCGCGCAGCGTGGCCTCGGCCGCCGCCGCGTCCCCTACCCGCACGTTGATCTGCGCCAGGATGAGCTTGAGGCTGGTATTGCCCGGGTTGGCGTTGATGCCTTCGCGCAGCAGCGCCCGCGCACCCTCGACGTCGTTGCCGGCCACCCGCAGCGAGGCCAGCAGCGCAATGGAGTTGGGGTGGGTCGGGTCGATTTCCAGGGCCCGTTCAACATCCGCCCGCGCCCCGGCCACATCCCCCTGGCGGGCCCGCAGCCCGGCCCGTACGGCCAGTGCGTCCACATCGTCCGGCAGGGCGGCGAGAACGGTTTCCACCTCTTCCAGGGCTTTTTCGATCTCCCCGCCCAGCAGCAGGATCTGGGCCACCTTCACGCGCGCATCGTGGCGGGTTTCGTCCAGCTGCAGCACCGCCTGGTAGTTCTGGAAGGCGGCGCGCCATTCATTGAGCTTCTCGTTGGCCAGGCCAAGCTGGAAGCGGGCGTCGGCGTCCTTGGGGTCGATCTGCAGGACGTTCTTGAACTCCAGCCGCGCCTTCTCGTGGTTGCCCTCCTCCATCAGTGCGAGGCCGCGCTCCATGTATACGGACTTGCGGTCCTCGGCGCCGCCGCAGGCGGTCAGCAGCAGGGCGAGCGCGACCAGTGCCAGGGGCAGCTTCGCGCGGGAGAGGATGAATGAGGGCATGGGGGTTTCCTTCGTGGATGTCTGTCAGGTGAGCAGTGCCCGGGCAGCAATGATACCGAGGGTGCCGTACATGGCGAAGCGCATCATGTCATTGGCCCGGTCAGCGCGGGCGACGACCAGTTCACAGCCGTAGAAAAAGACGATCATCTTGGCGATGAGCAGGCTGGTACCGGGGTGGTTCAGCGGTGTGCCGGGCAGGTTCGGGCCCACCAGCACGATGAATATCACCAGGAAGTCCAGGGGCGTCAGCGAGAACCGGCGATCATTGGCGAAGCGGAAGGCCAGCAGCACGGCCACCAGCACCAGCAGCACCAGCACGTTGAACAGCCCCAGGGCGAGTGCCGGGGTGCCCGGCGCCGTGATGATGTAGGTCACGATGCTGCCGAGCATGTACAGCCCGGCGCGTTCGAGCAATACGAACGGGCGGCCGTGGCGGAAGGCGAACACCACGAGCATCACCACCAGGATCGCCAGTGCCGCCCAACCGATGTCGCGGCCGATGCTGGTGGCAAGCGCGGCGCTGAGCAGGAAGGCGGCGAAGATGCTGGCCCCGGCCAGCACCTGGGCCGTGCGGCCGATGGCGTCCTGGTCCCGCAGCCAGCGGATCTGGCGGCGGATGAGCGTGGGCACTTCCGCCGGGTCCCCCTTGTGGGCCCGCCAGCCGCGCGCGGTCGCCACCCGGAAAAACACCGTCACGAAGGCACACAGGCCGGCGAATATGCCGAGGATGAGGGCGCTGGAGTCGTAGCGCAGGAAGAACGCCAGCGTGACCAGGGCCGCCTGGATGAGGTAGATGATGAACACCGCCTCGTAGTGGTCGAAGCCCAGCGTCAGCAGCTTGTGGTGGATGTGGTTCTTGTCGGGGCTGAACGGCGAGCGGCCCATGCGCACGCGCTCGGCCATGACCACCAGCGTATCCACGATGGGCAGGCCCAGCAGCAGCAGCACGATGGCCGGGCTGAGCGCGGTGTTGGCCTTCTGCGTGAGGAGGATCACCAGCAGGCCCGCCGAGAAGCCCAGGAACTGGCTGCCCGAATCCCCCATGAACACCCGCGCCGGGTAGGTGTTGTAGCGCAGGAAGCCCATGATGCTGCCCATCACCGCCAGGCACATGGCCACCAGGGTGTAATCCGAGGCCATGAAGGCCAGCAGCGCCGTGGCGCCCACGCTGAGCAGCGTGGTGCCCCCGGCCAGGCCGTCCAGGCCGTCGGACAGGTTGATGGCATTGGTCACGCCCACCAGCGCGAACACCGTGAACGGCACCGCCGCCCAGTACGGCAGGCCGTCCTGCTCGGCGAAGGGGAACAGCACCACCAGCACGTTCCCCATGAAGATCACCAGCAGCGTGGCGATGATCTGGCCGATGAACTTGGTGCGATGGTCCAGCTGCGAGCGGTCATCCCAGATGCCGAACAGCATGATGCAGCTCACCGCCAGCACGTAGGACAGCACCGTCGGGTCGTCCATCAGCCACATGCCCACCGGCAGCAGTGCGCCGACAATCATGGCGATACCGCCCACCCTGGGCATCGGCGCGGCATGCACCTTTCGCTCGCCCGGGTGGTCCACGATGCGCAGGCGTTCCGCGCCGGCCATGAGCGGCGGGATGAGCAGCATCGTCACGAACATCGCGATGATGAAGCTGAAGATGATGATCATCCGCGCCGCCCTCCCCTGGCCGGCGTGGCGGGCACGCCAGGCCGGGCTGGCATGGTCGGCCGGGCTGCGCGGGGTGTTCGTTCAGGGCACATAGGCATCCAGCCTGCCCGCCATGTCGGCGGCAAACTCCGTGAGCAGTTCATCGGCCCGGGCAATATCGGTTTTGCCGTCGATGACCGTGGTCAGGCGCACCAGGGCACCATCGCTGCGCTGGCGGGTGAGTGAATCCAGGAAGATGTACCACTTCACCGCGTATTCGTTGGTGAGCACGCGGTCCCGGCCCTGGAACCAGTAATACACCAGCTGGCTGTACTCGCCCTTGCGGATGAGCACCCGGTTCACCGTCAGCGGCTGGCCCTGCACCTGCACGCCATCCAGCGTGCGCTCGGTGAGGCTCTCGATGCGCCAGCCGCCGCCGGGGATGCACGAGCGCGGCGAGTGCGCCGACTGGCCCTTGCGCTGGGAGGCGTACCAGGCCACGTAGAAGTGCAGCGGCGCCTTCTGGCCGGGGCGCTCGTAGTAGGCCATGACGTAGTCGTCGAACTTCAGCGCCTGGATGTACTGCGCCTCCATGGTGTCGGTGCGGCCCTTCCAGCCTTCGAAGCTGAGAGGCCACTCGGCGAAGCTCTGCCGCGGCGGCGTGAGTTCCTCGCGGTCCGGCAGCATCCGCGCCGCCAGCAGCGCCGGCACCAGGATAACCAGCGCCACCCACACGCTGCGCGGCACGCCGCGGCTGCGCACCACCGCCCCGGCCGGCTCCGGCATGGGTGGCTCCAGCCCGAAGATGCTGCGCAGCGGCCGGCCCTGGCCGAACAGCTTCTCCAGCAGCCACATCTCCAGGAACAGGATCCCGAAGCAGGCCATGAAGATCACCCAGCCCTCGAAATCGTGCAGGAAGCCTTCGGCCTGGGACTGCCCGAAGTTGTCCACCAGGTAGCCGATGACGCCGATGCGGAAGCTGTTCATCAGGATGGTGATGGGCACGGTGGACACGAAAATGAACGCCCGCTTCCACAGGCTGGCCTGGTACAGGTAGGCGACAATGAAGCCGAGCGCCATCAGCGGGAACAGGTAACGCAAGCCGTTGCAGGCCTCCACCACCTGCAGCTTGTAGGTGCCGAGGTCGATGACATTGCCTTCCAGGAACACGCTGATGCCGAACAGGCGGATGAACCACACGCCGATTTCGCTGGACAGCAGCTGCAGCTGCGAGGACAGCGTGTTGTAGAGAAAGTTGGGCAGCGGCACCATGAAGTACAGCATGAACATGGGCACCGCGATGATGCGGAACACCGCCGGGCCGGTATAGGCCAGCGTGAGGCCCAGCAGCGCGGTGATGGCCCCGTACTGGATCACGGTGTAGATGGAGCTGAGCTCGCCCACGATGCCCATCAGCATGCCGAAGGCGAACACCGCCACCCCCAGCCACGAGCCGGTGAACGGCATGGCGCGGATTTCCGTCTGGTGCTGCCAGATGAGGTAGGCCGACACCACGGGAATGAGGAAGCCGTGGCTGTACTCCTCGCGGTTGCTCCACCACGTCACCATGAGCGCCATGGCGTCGTAGAAGGTGAACAGCACCAAGCCCGCCAGCACCGCCAGGCCGGCCATCATCGCCGGGCTGTGACGCCAGGAATTCGCCCCGCTCCTGGGGCCCCCGGCGAACTCATCCGATGTTATTGCCATCTACCCTCTCCTGCTGTGGGGCCGCCGGTACGTTGCCGGCGGCCCCTGGTTGCCCTGTTACCACTGCTTCCAGCATGTTCAGATAACGCCGCGCGAGTACGCTGCGGTCGAAATGCCTGGTTACAAATTCCCGGCCGGCCTCGCCCATGGCCCGGCAGCGGGCCGGATCATCGGCAAGCTGCCGCACTGCATCCGCCAGCTCCCGGGCATCCTCCGGGGTGATGAACACCGCCGCGTTGCTGCGCTCGAGCAGTTCCCGGCTCTCGCCCCGCACCCCCAGGATCACCGGGCGCTGCATGGCCAGGCTCTCGAAGATCTTCGAGGGTATGACCGTTTCGAAGAGCGGCGAGTTTCGCAGCAGCACCAGGCTTGCCCCGGTGGCCTGCCACAAGGCCGGCATGCGCGCCTTTGGCTGTTGCTCCAGCATGATGACGTTGTTCAGTCCGCGGCGGTCCCGCTCTTCCAGCAGACCGGCCCGCTCGGCCCCGTCGCCCACCAGCAGGAAGCGGATGCGATCATCATCCCGAAGCAGTTCCGCCGCCTCCAGCACCGTTTCCAGGTGATGGGCCATACCGTGGGTGCCGAAATAGGCCGCCACGAAGTGGTCCCCGACGCTTAGTTCCGGCGGCGGGCTGGCTGCGTCATCCAGCTGGAAGAAATCCGGGTCCACACCGTTCTTGATGACGTACACGTTTTCCGGGTGCGCACCCCGTGCGCAGATATGCCCCTTGAAGGCATCCGTGACGGATACAACCCGCGCCGCCTTGCGATAGGCGAAGCGCTCCAGCCATTCAAGCGCGGCAATGACGCGCCGATTGCGGATGGCACCCACCGCGAGAATGGATTCCGGCCACAGATCCCGGATTTCCAGCACCCAGGGGCAGCGCTTGATAATGCTGACCGGCCAGCCGGCCAGGCCATTGAAGAACTGGGGCGAGGTTGTAATGAGCACATCCGATCGCGGCAGGAACGGGGCGGCGAGGATACAGGCGAACATGAAAGACACATAATTCATCGTTCGCAGGAGAAAACCCTCGTTGGCGCTGAGGAATGTCCACAGGCGGATGACCGTGATGCCATCGATGTACTCGCGTTGCCACAGGCGGTTCGAGTAGCCGGGGTACACCCGGCCACGCGGATGATTCGGCGCACAGGTAACCACCGTGACGTCATGGCCCGCTTCCGCCCAGCGCCGGCAATGCTCCCTGGTCCGGGTGGCAGGCGCATTGACCTCCGGCGGGAAGTAATGTGACAGGAACAGGATCCGCATGTGAGGCCGGCTTCTCCGTGCCGCTTGCCGTGGGGGGCGATGCCTCCCGGGGTTGTCAGGATGGTGGGGGAACGTAATTCAAAACGGTGACAAGGATATTACCTGCGCGCCCACAATGCACCTTACAACTCGGTAAATCAGTGGGTTAAACATTGTTGCGACGCAAGACCCAGCACCCTGTCACACCTCGGGAGGACATCCGCCCCGTGACGACAGCCCGGACCGCCCGGCCCCGCAGTACCCCGACTCGCCCTTCCCTGGCTCGTCCTACCATGCCGAACGCCCGGCCCGCACTGTCCTGGCCGATTTCCCGCCGCCGAAGTCCCGTGACCGTGCCGCTGGACCATCCTCCCCGCACGCTCACGCAACCAAGACCGACGTAGGCGCGACTTCAGTCGCGCAAGGCACGGCCCCACAACTAGCGTTTCTCGAACACCGTCTCGAACACGGCGGGCAAACGGATCCGCCCCGTCAGGCGCAGGCTCGCCCGCTCCTGGCGCTCCCCGAAGGCAGGAAAATACGGCGATGTATCCACTTCCAGGGCCAACTGCCCCGGCACCCGCACCACCACGATCGGTTTTCCACCCCGGCTGACAATGATCTCCGCGCCCTCCCGTTGCAGCACAAGCCCGGGAGCGAAATGCCAGAACAGGGCGACCTGGTGTTCGCCGCCGCCGTTCAATCGGTCCGTGAAGTGCCAGCGGCGCGCGCCGTCGAAGCGAATCTCGCGCTCGTGCACCGGTGCGCCGGACAGGTGCCGGTAACCATCGTGGGCGCCGCGGAACAGCGAGCCACCCTCGCGCAGAAGACCCAGATCGGCATACATCGGCCGGGCCCGCCGGCCCACCCGGAAG
>CAYGQN010000198.1:0-7937 GCA_964351795.1 uncultured Gammaproteobacteria bacterium | reverse complement strand
TTCGAAGAGCGTCAGGGTGGCGCTGTCATCATCGGTGAGTCGGGATTCCGGGGCCATGAGGAGGCCGTACTGCGGATGCAGGGTGATGGCCTCCACGGCCTTGTTGTCGCCATCGTAGTTGTTGATGTCGCGCAACGGGGCAGGCATGTCGATGGCCTCGAGAAACCGACCTTCAACGGTGTAGCGGTGCAGCCGGGGGAAAACCTCGAAGCTGACCAGCAGTTCGGTATCGCCGTCGATGCCGTTGTCGGCGTTGCGAATCGCAAGCCCCTCGCTGTCGCTGGCCTTGTCGCGAACGGGACTGCCGTCGGGCTCGGTGAGCGGGAAGGCCGCCAGGTATTCAAGGCCGGTCAGTATCCCGTTGTCGAACTGCGGTCGCGTGTGGGCGATATAGCCATCATCGGACAGCATGATGAGCACACCCGCGTCCGCATCCCAGGCGAGGCCCGACAACTCCCGCAGGTCGAAGCCATCCACCTTCGTTTTGTCGAGCCGCAGCGCACCGAGCAGCCGCACGCCCTGGTAGACATCCCCGGGAAGGTACTTCTCCGACAGTCGGAAGGTCTCGGCGACCGGTGCGGCGGGCAGCAGCGCTGGCAGGAGCACTGTGAAGCCGGCGGCCAGCAGGGGCAGTACACGGAGAAGGCAGCGAAAGGGCATCATCAGAATCGGGCTCAATAGGCAGGCGAAGCATGCATTATCATCCACAGTCTCCGGATTCGACCATGACAGGGGTATGAACAGATGCTGCGTGATGCCAGAGGGGTGGTGATTGCCGGCGCGCTGACTGCTTTTCTCGGCGTGGGCCTGGGCGCCATGGGCGCACACGCCCTCGAGCGTTACATGGACGAGCGGGGCCGCGAGCTGTTCGACCTGGCGGCACATTACCACCTGATTCATGCGCTCGGCGTCATCGCCATCGGGCTGGCCATGCGCGCCTTCCCGGCCAGCAGGCTGCTGCGCCCGGCGGCGCTGGCATTGCTGGCCGGGATGGCGCTGTTCTGCGGCAGCCTGTACCTGATGGGGCTCGGTGGGCCGCGCTGGCTGGGGGCGATCACGCCCCTGGGTGGACTGGCGTTCCTGGCGGGCTGGCTGCTGCTCGCGCTGGGCCTGCGGGCCGCGGCGGACTGAGCCCGGCCCGTGCGCGGCCTGTGGGCAATGATGCTGGCGGCAGTGGTCGCGCTGGCAGGCTGTGGCGAGCCGGCGCAGGACCTGTTCCCGGTTGTCGAAGGGCGCCTGCTGCGCTACCGCCAGGAGGTGCAGCTGGTGAAAGTGAACAGGCAGGGCGCCTACCTGCTGTCGGGCCTGGCGGCCAAGCCGGTCGATGGCCGCCGCTACCAGCGCCTGCAGGTCAATGCGGGCGCGGTGCGCCTGTATGCCGTGGAGGAGGGCATGGTGTACCTGTTCGGGGAGGCCGGTTCCGAGGCCGTGGACTGGTTCCAGCCGCCGCGGCCGGTGCTGCCGCAGGCCCCCGAGGTGGGCCAGCACTGGCAGGCCGGCACCCGCACGGGCGTGCTGGAGACCACGGTGGACCCGTTCCGGCGGCTGTACCGGCTGGCACTGCCGCTGACGCTGACCTATACCGTGGAAAGTGTCGATGCGGTGGTGTCCGTGCCCGCTGGCCGCTTCGCGCACTGCGTGCGGATCCGGGCCGAGGGCAGCACGCATTACGAGGGGGATCGGACGCTGTTTCCCACCGAGGTCTCCGTCATCCAGACCGAGTGGTACGCGCCCGGCGTGGGCCTGGTGCGCAGCCGGCGCGAGGAGCGCACCGGCAGCAAGGTCCTGCCAGCGGGCTCGTTCACACTGGAGCTGGTGGAACTGAGTGGCAATTGAGGTATCCAATGCGCAAGCGTGTCCGGGCGCCCGCGATTTGACACAATGCGCCGTAACGTACTGCACGACTGATAAGGAATAGTCCCGTGAAGCTCAAGGCCGTATCCGTAGTGCTTGCCGGCGTCGGCGCGATGCTGCTGCTCGCGGCCCAGGCGCAGGCATTCACGTTTGTACGCCCCGGTGGTGACAACAACGTCGTCGGTAGCGAGTACACCATTACCACGGTGCACACCGACACCATCTCGGACGTGGCGATGGCCCACGACCAGGGCTACCTGGAGATGCGCCAGGCCAACCCCGGGGTGGACGCCTGGCTGCCCGGCGAGGGCACGCAGGTTGTCATCCCGTCCCGCTACGTGCTGCCGGACGCGCCGCGCGAGGGCATCGTCGTGAACGTGCCCGAGATGCGGCTGTATTTCTATCCGAAGCCGGCGCGCGGCGAGCCACCGGTGGTCATCACCCATCCCATCAGCATCGGGCGCCAGGCATGGACCACGCCGCACGGGGTGACCAGTGTCGTCGCCAAGGTCAAGGACCCATCCTGGTACCCGCCCGAGTCCATCCGCGAGGAGCACGCTGCCAACGGTGATCCACTGCCGCGCGTGGTGAAGGCCGGGCCGGACAACCCGCTCGGTACGCGGGCGATGCGCCTCGGGCTGCCGGGTTACCTCATCCACGGCACCAACAAGCCGGCAGGGCTGGGGATGCGGGTCACCCACGGCTGCATCCGCATGTACCCGGCCGACATCGAGCGCATCTTCCCGGAGGTTGGCGTGGGGACGCAGGTGCGCATCATCAACCAGCCCTTCAAGGTCGGCATCGACGGCCAGACCCTGCTGCTGGAGGCGCATCCGCACCTGGACGAGGACAACGAGATCTTCGCCGACCAGTACTCGCACGTGGTGGAGCTGGTGATTGCCGCGGCAGGGGGGCGCAAGGTGGCGCTGGACTGGGCCGCCCTGCGTGCGGCAGTCAGTGAACGGCGCGGGATCCCGGTTGTGATTGGTGAGCTTGGCGCCGCCGCCGCGGTCGCGCAGCAGGCATCGGGCCCGCGCTGAGCGCCCCGCAGCGGCAGCGCTCTGCGAGCCGTTCGCGACCCGGGGTCCTTGCGGCCGGCCGCCTGTGGTGGTGGACCATGAGCGAGTCAGCGGTCGGCACGGCCGTTGCGCATCTGTTCAACCGCAGGCGCCCGCCCGGGAATGCGAATCAACGCGGCTGTGTGGCGCGCAACGGCAGCCCCCGAGGCCCTGCACGGCCCTGGGGCCTCGACCACGGGCTTGTTGCCTGCAAGTCCGCCCGCGGTTGCTGGAAGCCAAAAAAAACCCCGCCTGGTGGCGGGGTTTGAAGTCATTACGCGAGGCGTTGACCGGATTACTTGGTCATCGCCTTTTCGAACATACGGTCAATCTTGTCCGTGTTCGCGCGGCAGCATGCCATTGCTTCATCGGCCGTGCTCTGCGCGGCCTTCGCCGCAGACATTGCGGCCTCTGCGCTGCGCGAGGCACTGTCTGCTGCCGACTTGGCGGCGCGGGCCTCACTCAGGGCGTTGTTGGCAGTCGACTGGATCGCGTCAATCTGCTCCTTGGTCACGTTGGCGCAACCACTGGCGAATCCGACTACCAGGGCAAGCGTTGCGAGGCGGATGCTGTTCCGCATGATTTTACCCATGTCTTACGTCTCCTTGATTGTTACTTTGTGTAGCCCCGTGGTCTGATCGACCCGTAAACTGGGCGTAATTGTGGATGATTTCCCGGTTACCTGCAATTTAAGGTTAAAAGCGACTGCGACGCCGTGCGCAGAATCAGGCTCCGAAGGTCTTGTCCGGACAGTATCAGTCGGTCTGCCGCAATCCGGCCCGTTCCAGGCGACCGACCAGGTTGACCAGCATCGCCGCGGTGGCGCCCCAGATGTAGCGCTCGCCATGCTCGATCACGTAGAACTCGCGCTCCCGGCCGCGGAACACCGCGCGGCGCCGCTGGTGGTTGGCGCGGTCCAGGAACACCGCCAACGGGACCTCGAAGGCCTCGGAAACCTCGAAACTGTCCAGCGTCAGGGTAAATCCCGGCCGGACCAGGCCCACCACCGGCACGATGCGGAAACCTGTGCCCGTATGGCATTCCTCGAAGCTGCCGACGATCTCGACATGGGTGTGACTGAGCCCGATTTCCTCGTGTGTTTCTCGCAGCGCGGTGGCCGCGTAGTCCGGGTCGATGGTTTCCACGCGGCCACCGGGAAAGCTGATCTGGCCGGCGTGCTTGTCCAGGTGCTCGGTGCGTTGGGTGAGCAGGACGGTGGGGCCGCCGGCGTGCATCACCAGCGGCACCAGCACGCCGGCCGGCACCGGCGACTCGATCTCCACCGGTGCCTCCCCGAGCACCCCGTCGCCGATCATGCTGCGCGGTGGTGTGCCCAGGGTCGGAACGGGGTCGAGGTGCTCGCGCAGCAGCGCCTGCAGGCGTTCACCGCCCCTGTCACTGTGCATCTGGTGCCGGAGATTCGGGCTTGCGGGCAGGGGCGCGGCCCCAGGCGGGGCGGTTGCTGCCATGGCCGCGCTGGCGGTCCGGGTACAGCGCCTCGACCATGAAGCGGGTGGCGCGGTCGAGGCTGTCGAGCTGGTGGGTAGCGCAGTAATCGTCCAGCCAGTCCAGCAGGGCGTCCATGTCGCGCTGACCGGACACCCGGAAGGTGTCGGGCGTGACGGCGTTGTATGCCGTCAGGTAGCCCATCAGCCAGGCCCGGAAGCCGCTTTCGCCGTCGCTGCCCAGTGCCTTGCGGAAGCTGTGACAGGAGGCGCGGCCCTGCCCCCAGACGACGTAATTGCCCTCGGCGTCGGCTGCGGGCAGCGGATTGGCGGTGATGAGCAGACCGAGGGTCAGCAGGCAGACAAGGGCAAATCGGTTCATGCGTGAGCCTTCCGCTCCGGGGTTTCAGGGATCGACAATGGCGACAAGACCGTCGGCGAGGCGGCGTATCGCCTCGGTCGGATCCTGCAGGGCACCGTAGGATACCCGCAGTGTACACGGCCCGGACAGGCCGAAGGCGCTGCCGGGAAGGACCCCGACGCCGGCGTTTCGCACCAGTTGTTCGACCACGCTCATGTCATCGCGGTCGGTGTCCAGGCGCAGCATCAGGTAGAACGCGCCCGCCGGGGCATTCATGCCGATTGCGGGGGCCAGCGGGGCGAGCGCGGCCAGCAACTGCTCGCGCGTACGCTGCAGTCGGGGCAGGTGCTGACGGCAATAGGCGGGGCCGGTCTGCAGGCAGGCCAGGGCGGCGACCTGGGTCACGCGGCTGGCGCAGATGAGGTTGCTGTCCTGGGCTTTCACCATCGCCTCCCGCAGAGGCTCCGGGGCCACCGAGTAGCCGATCCGCCAGCCGGCGAAGCCGTAGCTCTTGGACAGCGAGTACAGGTAAATCGTGTGGCCGGCGCCGCCCGGCGGGACCGGTGGCTGCGCGTCGAAGCGGAAGTACTCGTAGGCCTCGTCGCGGATATGCCATAGCCCGGCCGCGGCGCAGAGCCCGTCGATGGCGGCCAGGGTGGTGGCAGGGAGTATGGCGCCGCTGGGGTTGTTCGGCGATACCGTGACCACGGCACGGGTACGGGCGGTGATGGCGGCGGCGATCCCGGCCGGGTCGGGCAGGTAGTCATCGTCGCAATCGACCACCACCGGTACGCAACCGAGCATCCGGATGCTCATCTCGTGGTTGAAGTAGTAGGGCCGCAGCAGGATGACCTCGTCCCCGGGTGCGCTGATCGCCAGCACTGCATTCACGAATGCCATGTTGGCGCCGGCCGTGACCATCACGTGCTGGCCGTCGCGCTCGCAGTCGATGCCGTTGTCGCTGCGCAGCTTGGCGGTAATGGCGGTGCGCAGTTCGGGCAGGCCTTCCACCGGTGCATAGGCGGCGCCATCGTTGGCGGCAAGATAGTCACGGGCGGCCTCGAGGGCGGCAGGCGGCGGCGGATAGAACACCATGCCCTGGGCCAGCGACAGGGCGCCGGGTGTTTCGGCGACCAGGCGGCCGACCATGGGCACGACCGGAGGCTGCACGGCGGCCATTCGCCCCGGCGCCGGCGGCAGGCCGCGGCTCATGCGAGCGGGCCCGCCTGCAGCAACCAGCTCGCCTCGGCCAGCGCACTGACGCCGCGCTCACGGAAACGCGGCTCCTCGGCCAGCACGTCGCGGCGCGCCAGCAGGCGCGCGCGCATGGCATTGTCGTGCAGGTGCGCTTCCAGCTCATCGGGCAGCACGGCGAACGGCGGCCCGTCCATTTGCCGCTGGTCGTATTCCAGGGTGATCAGCAGGCCGCTGAAGCCCCCGGGCAGCAAGCGCCGCAGGTGGGCGAGATAGCGACCGCGCACGTTCGCCGGCAGGGCGATGAGGGCCGCGCGATCATAGACATGCCCGGCCGGTGCCAGCAGACCCGCCGACAGCGCGAAGTAGTCCCCGCACCACAACCGCCAGGGCCCGGCCACGTGGCAGCGCAGGCCGTCGGCCTGCGTCACAACGGGCGTCAGCCCGCGGGCGTCGAAAAATCCCTGCACGGCGAGCGGGCTGAGTTCCACGCCCGTGACCTGCAGGCCGGCTCCGGCCAGCCAGGTCATGTCCTCGGCCCGCCCGCACAGCGGCACGAAGACGGTGCTGCCCGGTGCCGCGTCGACCCGGTCCCAGTGCGCGTGCAGTGCCGGGTGCACCTGGCCGGTATGGAAGCCGGTGCGCCCGTCGCGCCAGCGCTGAAGCCAGTCCTGGTTGTCCATGCGCAGCGGGGACCGTTCGGCGGGACGTGGCCGGCCTCAGTCGGTGTCGAGCAGCCTTGAGTTCTGGTTGAACTGGGCACGCAGGAAATGCATCTGGTCGGCCAGGATGCGGTGGTTGCTGAGGGCGAGGAACTCGGCCCAGTTGGGCACGTAGGGGACCGCCAGCAGCTTCATGCCCGCTTCCTCGGGCAGGCGGTTGCCCTTGCGGGTATTGCAGGGCCGGCAGGCGGCCACCACGTTCGACCACTTGTCGCGACCACCCCGGGAGATGGGGATGACGTGGTCGCGAGTGAGGTTGCGATCCAGGTGCAGTACGCCACAGTACATGCACAGGTTGCGGTCCCGGTGGAACAGTTCGCGATTGTTCAGCGGCGGCACACCGCGGCGCACGCGGCGGCCCGGCAGGGCGCGCTTGACCGCGACGATGGAGTTGATGGTAATGCGCGACTGCAGGCCGGTACTGCGTGCGGTGCCGCCGTGGAAAGTGAATTCCTCGCTGCCGGCCGTCCATGCGACCATGTCCTTGCTGTACAGGCACACGGCGTCCTGCCAGGGGATCCAGGTGATGGGTGTTCCGGAGATGTCCAGCCTGAGGATGAGCGGTGCCATGATACAAGGACTCGCTGTTCGGCGACGCGAAACGCCCCGATGTTGTATGTGATTGCTGCAGCTAATTCAAGTGCTGCACCGGCCATGCAGCGTTGGCGGCATTGCCGTGGCGGCGGGGCAGAAGCGGACGGCACAGTTTGAACGGCGCTTGCCGCGGCCGGTTCCAGCCGGGCGTCCCGGCGCCGCCCTGATACCTCTGACAGGAGCCGATATGGCAGTGAGTGATCCCGATGACGCCGGCGCCAACGCGGCCGGCCTGCATGACGCGGCCTGTGCGTCGCTGGCGCGCCTGCTGCGGATAATGGCGCGCCTGCGCGCGCCGGACGGCGGCTGCCCGTGGGACCTGGAACAGACCTGGGACAGTATCGTGCCGCACACGCTGGAGGAGTGCTACGAGGTCTGCGAGGCCATCGAGCAGCGGGATTTCGATGCCGTGCGCGATGAACTCGGTGATCTCCTGTTCCAGAGCGTGTTCTATGCCCGCATTGCCGAGGAGGAGGGGCGTTTCGACTTTGCCGACGTGCTCGATGCCATCTGCAACAAGCTCGAGCGTCGTCATCCGCACGTGTTCGCAGACTCGCGCATCGACAGTGCGGCCGCCCAGGCCGAGGCCTGGGAGGCGCAGAAGCAGCGCGAGCGCGAAGCCGCGGCCGGCGGTCTGCCCCTGGGTGCGCTGGCCGGTGTCAGCACCGCGCTGCCGGCGCTCACGCGGGCGGCGAAGCTGCAGCGTCGG
>CAYGQN010000197.1:0-7942 GCA_964351795.1 uncultured Gammaproteobacteria bacterium | reverse complement strand
TTGCCGGCCGGCCTGTGCTGCCATGACCACGGCTGATGGCACCCACTGGCGCTGCTCGACCAGGGGCAGGACCTCGGCGCGGGCGCGCTTGATCTGCTCGGGCGTCATCTTCCCTTCCACGGCGTCGCGGGCGCTGGCGCTCTGGCTGTCGCCGCGAAACGCGGCCACATTGAACAACACGTGCGCGGTGACGAAGTCCTGGGGGACCCCGAGCCCGCCGGCGTACAGCGTGCCGAGGCCGTACAGCGACTTCACGTCGCCGCTGCTGGCAGGGGTGATCCATTCCTGCAGCGCGCGGTCGAAATCGCTGGCCTCGAAGGCGTTCATGCCCTCGGCGAAGCCCGCCGGTGCAGCCTGGGACAGGGCCATGGCACCGGCCAGCAGGCCGGCACGGACGGCGGTTGAAAGGGCGCGGGCGGGATTCGGCATGGGTTGTCCTCGGGGCGGCGGGGCGATGCCGGCAAGCGAATCCGCCGCCGGTTCCGATATCATAGCCGGTTCCATTCGATGCACACGGGCCCAGCACATGACGGTCATCAGGCAGGAAGATTTCATCGCCAGCGTCTTCGATGCGCTGCAGTTCATTTCATACTACCACCCGGTGGATTTCGTGCAGGCCGTGCATGGCGCCTGGCAGCGCGAGGAGTCCGAGGCGGCGAAGGACGCCCTGGCGCAGATCCTCATCAACTCGCGCATGTGTGCCGAGGGCCACCGGCCGATCTGCCAGGACACCGGCATCGTCACCGCCTTCCTGCGCATCGGCATGCAGGTGCAGTGGCAGGCCGACATGAGCATCGCCGACATGGTGAACGAGGGTGTGCGCCGCGCCTACCGGCACCCGGACAACGTCCTGCGTGCATCCATCCTGGCCGACCCCGACGGGGCGCGCCGCAACACCGGCGACAACACGCCGGCGGTCATCCACTACGAGATGGTGCCCGGCGACAAGGTCGAGGTGCACGTGGCGGCCAAGGGTGGCGGCTCGGAGGCCAAGAGCAAGTTCGCCATGCTCAATCCCTCCGATTCCATCGTCGAGTGGGTGCTGAAAACGGTGCCGACCATGGGCGCGGGCTGGTGCCCGCCGGGCATGCTCGGGATCGGCATCGGCGGCACCGCCGAGAAGGCCATGCTGCTGGCCAAGGAATCGCTGCTGGCGCCCATCGACATACAGGACCTGCAACGCCGGGGGCCGTCCAGCCGCGCCGAGGAACTGCGCCTGGAACTGTACGAGAAGGTGAACGCGCTAGGCATCGGCGCGCAGGGCCTGGGCGGCCTGACCACGGTGCTGGACGTGAAGGTGCTCGACTGCCCCACCCACGCGGCCAACAAGCCGGTGGCCATGATTCCCAACTGCGCGGCCACGCGCCACACGCACTTCGTGCTCGACGGCAGTGGCCCGGCCCTGCAGACCCCGCCCAGCCTGGACGACTGGCCCGCCATCACCTGGGAGGCCGGCGCCGGCGCCCGCCGTGTGAACCTCGACGAGGTCACCGCCGAGGACGTAAGAACCTGGCAGCCCGGTGACACCATCCTGCTGTCCGGCCGGCTGCTGACCGGCCGCGATGCCGCCCACAAGCGTATCCGGGACATGCTCGAGCGCGGCGAGGCCCTGCCCGAGGGCGTGGATTTCAACGGCCGCTTCATCTACTACGTCGGCCCGGTGGACCCGGTACGCGATGAAGTGGTTGGCCCGGCTGGCCCGACCACGGCCACCCGTATGGACAAGTTCACCGACATGATGCTGGAGCGCACCGGCCTCATCGGCATGGTGGGCAAGGCCGAGCGCGGGCCGGAGGCCATCGAGGCGATCCGCCGGCACGGCGCGGTGTACCTGATGGCCGTGGGCGGCGCCGCCTACCTGGTATCGCGGGCGATCCGCTCGGCCCGGATCGTGGCCTTCGAGGATCTCGGCATGGAGGCCATCCACGAATTCGAGGTCGAGGACATGCCGGTGACGGTGGCCGTGGATGCGCGCGGCGAGTCGGTACACCGGAGCGGGCCGGCCAGGTGGCAGGAGATCATCGTCCATCGCAAATCCGCCTGAGGCGGCGGCCGGGGCTCGGAACGTCTACAATTAGTCTCTGTTACCCATTGAAATTGTTTGGGGGGGATGGAGATGAAGAACCTGAAAGCCTGGCTGGCAACGGCAATGCTGGCCGTGCTCGCCACCCTGCCGGCCGCTGCGACGGAACTGCTGGAGCCATTGCTGGACCCGGACCAGTGCGCTGTCGAGCAGCCGGAGAACTGCCTGAACGGCGTCACCACCGCGGTCACGACGGTGGATGCCCTGCGCGTCGCCGGCAATCGCACCGCCGATTCCCTGCGCGAGAGCCAGGAGGAGAAACTCGGCAGCGGCGCGGTGGTGTGGCGTGACGGCGGCGGCAGCGGGCTGGCCGCCGGGGACCTCGGCGGTGGCTGGGGCGTCTGGGCCAGCTACGGTCGCTCGAACCTGCGCAGCGATGTGACCGTCGCCCCCTACGATGCCAGCATCAACAGCTGGACGCTGGGCGTTGATCGACTCTTCGCCGAGCGCTTCGTCGTGGGCCTGGCGGTCAGCTACGAGGATGTCAGCACCAGCAGCTTCTACAACGCCGGTGGTTCGGACTCCGACGGTTTCACCTTCGCGCCCTACGCGGCCGTGCTCATCAACGATGTCTTCAGCGTCGACGTGACCGGGGGCTATGCCAGCCTGGAATACGACCAGAACCGGGTCGACCCGGCGGCGCCGGTGGGCACGCGGCTGCTCGGTGCCTTCGATGCGGATCGTTTCTTCGTGGCCGCCAATGTGAATGCCCTGGTCACCACCGGCCAATGGGTGTTCGCGGCCCGCGCGGGCATGCTCTACACCGAGGAGGACCAGGACGCCTACACCGAGACCGGCGGACCGAGCGCGCGCTTCGTGGGTGCCCGCAACGTGGATCTCGCCCAGGCCATGGCGGGGCTGGACATCGGTTACGGCATTGGCGATTTCGAGCCCTATGCCACCTTTGCCTACCGCAACGATCTCGGCCGCGACACCGGTCGTGCCGCTGGCGGCCTGCCGAGCGCCACGGGGCCGACGCAGGCCGATGACGACGACGAGTTCGAGGCCGGTTTCGGGCTGCGCTACTTCGGGGATTCGGGCCTGTCCGGTACCTTCGAATGGATAGCCACGCTCGGGCGCCGTCGCTTCGACAACAACAGCTTCATGATGACCCTGCGGCTGGACCTGTAAGGCGCCCCGGCGCCGCCGGGGGCCACTGGCCGACAGCCGGCGTTCGCGTTGATGCGGTTACGGAATCAGCGCTGGGAGAGCGCCGGGCTGTGTGCCCGGGCCGGAAACGGCGTCCGCGCACGGACGCCGTTCGCGCCACGCCCGCTGTCGGGTCTGTCCGCGCCGGGCTCAGTGAAAACCGGCGCGCGGCCGCGGCATGCTGCTGCGGCGGATGTTCTGCATCGAGCGCATGAGGTTGTCGATGGCGCGCAGGCGCATGCGTCGCGGGGGTGTCGGGGGGCTGTCGGCATCCGGAATCTCGGTGCCGTAGCCGGCTTCCTCGATGTCCACGCTGCCATGCTCGTTGGCCACGGTGATGGCGTTGGCGGCGCCATCCTCCACCGGCTCCATCAGCACGACCACGGCCGAGCCACCGGAGGCGTCGACTTCCCCGGCCACGTGTGTGCCGCGGATGCCGATGGTGGCCACGGCCCCCACGCCAACGCGCATGGCGCTGGGCCGGCGCTTGGCGATGAGCCCGCTGACGAAACGGAAGGTGCCGCGCAGGACGCGCGTGGTGATACCGGCTTCCTCGGCTTCCTCGGCGTCGTCCGCTTCGCTGCCATCGCCAGCGTAATTGAAACGCTCGACCGTCATCGACGAGTTCGCACCGAGCGTGAAATCGGTGCCGTCCCTGAACTCGATGACCAGCAGCCCGCGCCGGCGGGTGGTCAGTTCCTCGCCGCCGTAGACCGGATCGCCGGTGGCGAGTTCGCGTGCCTCGCCGTCGCGCACGGCGCTGGCGCTGCCGCGCAGGTATTTCACCTCGCCGGCCGCGGCGGCCGCCATCACGGCGCTGCCATGCAGCAGGGTCAGCAGTGCCAGGATCAGCGTTGAAACAAGTCGCATCGTCGTGCTCCCGTCGTGCCTGTCGGCTTTGTCCGCGCCCGGCCTCAGCTTAGCATGGCGCATGGCGTTCCAATTCTCCCGCTGCTGGCTGTTCGTGCTTGCCCTTGCCAGCCTCGGTGGGTGTGCAGGCTACCCGTCGAGCGCTGACTCGGCCGTGAATCAGGTCGCAGCCCGCGGCTGGCAGCAGCGTCGTCATGCGACCGCCGGTTTCGCCATGGTCAGCTGGCATCGTCTGCCCGTCGATGCCGAGGAGGTGCTGGTGGTCGTCGAGGGTGACGGTCGTGCCTGGCGGACCCGGCGGCGGCCGTCGGCCGATCCGACCCCAGCCGACCCGGTCGGCCTGCGACTGGCGCTGGCCAGTGGCGCACCCGCCGTGATCTATATCGCCAGGCCCTGCCAGTTTCTTGAAGTGCTGCCCGAAGCCGGCTGTGACCTGCGCTGGTGGACCTCGCATCGCTATGCCACCGAGGTGGTCGCGGCCACTTCCAAGGTGATCGACACGCTGCTGGCCGATCGTGTCCGGCCGGCCCGCCTGACCCTGCTCGGCTGGTCCGGCGGCGGTGTGATCGCGACGTTGCTGGCCGCGAGCCGCACGGACGTCGACCTGCTGGTCAGCGTGGCGGCCAACCTTGATACCGAGGCCTGGGTCGCCCATCACGGGGTCAGTCCACTGACGGGCTCGGACACGCCGCGCCGGCATCTGCGCGCCCTGGCGGGTACGCCGCAGCTGCACCTGGGCGGGGCCGACGACGACGTGGCGCCGCCGGCGCTCAATCGCGACCTGCTGGCGGCCATCGGCCCGGTCGCAAGCCAGCAGGTGCTGCCGGGGCAAGGGCACCGCTGCTGCTGGGTCAGTGTGTGGCCGGCGCCGCTGTGTGCTGCCACCGCGGCACGCGGGATCACCCGTGTGCCTGGCTGCGAGGGTACACTGTCGCCCCCGCCCGAGCCGGCCATGCCCCCGGAGAGCACCGAATGAGCGAGAAGGACAATTCCAACGACCCGGACTGGGACACGGCGCTGAACCTCGCGCTGACCCCGGCGGGCATCATCTACTGCCTGTTCAACACGGCCGAGGCGGTGCACACCGGCTGGGAGACCTGCATCGACCATGCGCTCATCGTCAGCGAGCTGACCGCCCTGGATGAGCTCAGTGACAACTATTGCCGCCTGGTGGAGCAGGAATACCAGGACGAGGAGCGCAGCGATGTGAGCTGGCACGACTGGACCGTGGAACTGAAGCTCGGTGCCACGTTCATCAGCGCCCACTGGCGTGCCCAGGTCGGTGGCGCGCCGTATGACTGGGACTGGTGCATCGCGCAGTCGGAGGAGGCCTTCACCCGCGCCTGCCTGCTGGTGGGCAAACCGGTGCGACGTGGCCTGGCAGTGGAACAGAACCTGCAAACGCACGCTCCCACGCGCACCCATCACTGAGCACGCCCGGTTCGATCAGGCCGTGGCCGGCGTGGCCTCAGGTTCCTTGATGCCGCCCAGTGCGCGCAGGTGCGTGGCGACGCATTGGGGCAGGTAGTCGAGGTTGTAGCCGCCCTCCAGCAGCGACAGCAGCCGGCCACCGGCATGCTGGTTCGCGATTTCCAGCATCCGTTCGCTCATCCAGCGGTACATGCCTGTGCTCAGGTTGACCTGTGCCAGCGGGTCGGAGAAATGCGCGTCGAAGCCGGCCGAGATGAGCACCGCCTCGGGCTTGAACAGGTCCATAGCCGGCAGGATGACCTCCATGAAGGAGCGCATGTAGGCGTCATCGGTCGCGCCGGCGGGCATGGGGCAGTTCAGCGTCGCCCCCCTGCCGCGACCGATGCCGTTCTCGGACACGCTGCCGGTGCCGGGGTACAGCGGATACTGGTGCGTGCTCACGTACAGCACGGAGGGATCTTCCTCGAACAGGTGCTGGGTCCCGTTGCCGTGGTGGACGTCCCAGTCGAGGATGAGGATCTTGTCCAGGCCGTGCTCGGCCTGCAGGTAGCGCGCCAGGACGGCCACGTTGTTGAACAGGCAGAAGCCGTGTGCGGTGTCCTTCTCGGCATGGTGGCCGGGTGGGCGGAGCATGGCGAAGCCATTGTCGATGCTGCCGGCCATCAGGGCGTCGGCCATGGCCAGCGCGCCGCCGCAGGCCACCAGTGCCGCCTGGAAGGAGTCGGCCGAGATGGACACGTCCGGGCTGTCCAGGAAGCGCTGCCCGCTGGCGCAGGCGCTGGCCACGCGCTCGATGTAATCCGCATCGTGAACGCGGCGGATCCAGTCGGGGTCGCAGGCGCTGGCCGCCACCGGCGCCAGCGCCTGGAACCAGTCCTGCGCCTGCAGGTGCGCCAGCGTGCGCGAGGCGCGGGCGGCGGTTTCCGGATGCCCCGGACCGGTGTCGTGGCGCAGGAAAATCGGATCGAATACCAGCCCGGTCGTCATGCCTGCCCGCTCCGGCCGGGGGCACCTGCGATTGCCGTCGGGCTGGTGTGGGACTGCGGATTCAGCGTCATCTTGCGGCTCTCCGTCGCACCCCGGCAGGGCTGTCGCCGGGGCAGCTGTTGCTCGTGTACCGCTATCTTACCGCGCGTGGCGGGGGCCGGGTGATGCCGTAGCCCGGCCCGCGGCGGCCGGTTTACACTGTTACAGCCGTGGCGTCCGGCCGCGGTTGATTAACCTCAGCGAGGCAATGGATGTTCCCGATGCAGCCGATTACGGCAGCGGCTGTCATGGCGCTGCTGGTATGTGCCCTGCCTGTCGCCGGTGCCGCCGGACTGGTGGCCGGCCCCATGCCCGGCTATCCCGCGATGCGCCAGGCCGTGGTGTGGCTGCAGGCCGATGGCGACGCCCGGGCCGCGCTGGCCTGGTGGCCCGAGGATGGCAGCGGCGAGCGGCGCGAGACAGCGCCGGTACCGCTCACAGCGGCAATGGACTTCAGCACCAGCATCGCCGTGACCGGCCTGGAACCGGGCCGGCGCTACGCCTACCAGGTGCTGCTCGACGGTGAGCCGGTGGCCGGCCCGGACGGGCTGCGCTTCCATACCCCGCCGCTGTGGCAGTGGCGGCGGGATCCACCGCCGTTCACCGTGGCGCTGGGCTCCTGTGCCTACATCAACGAGCCCGACTATGATCGGCCCGGCACCCCGTATGGTTCGGGCTTCGGCCTGTTCGACCGGATCGCCACCGAGGCACCGGAGATGATGCTCTGGCTGGGCGACAACATCTATCTGCGGGAGGGGGATTTCGACAGTCCCTGGGGCATGGCGCATCGCTACCGGCACATGCGCCGCTTCGCGCCCCTGCAGAGGCTGCTGCGTGCCACCCATCACGTGGCCATCTGGGACGATCACGATTTCGGCCCCAACAACAGCAACCGCAGCTTCATCTTCCGCGAGCAGTCGCTGGCGTTGTTCCGCCGCTACTGGCCGAATCCCGCCTCGGGTACGGCAGCCCTGCCCGGGATCCAGACCGTGGTCGGCTACGCCGATGCGGATTTCTTCCTGCTCGACGGGCGCTGGTATCGCGATGCCGACGAGGCCCCCGACAGCCCGGACAAGCAACTCTATGGCGAGGCCCAGCTTCGCTGGCTGCGCAACGCGCTGCTCGCTTCCACGGCAAGGTTCAAGTTCATCGCCGGCGGCAGCCAGTTCCTCAGCAGCGAGGGAATCCACGAGGGCTGGCATCATTTCCCCGGGGAGCGCCAGCGTTTCCTGGACTGGCTCGCGCAGTCGAAGGTCGACGGCGTGGTGTTTCTCAGCGGCGATCGTCATGCCACCGAGCTCATGCGCATGGAACGCGAAGGGGCTTACCCGCTGCACGAACTGACCTGCTCGCCCTTGACCTCGGGCGCCCGGCCGGCCGGGC
>CAYGQN010000196.1:4726-8043 GCA_964351795.1 uncultured Gammaproteobacteria bacterium | reverse complement strand
CCACCAGAACAGCATCGGCACCTGCCAGCGGGCAGCGTTGCCGAAGTGCGCCTCCAGTGCCGTCATCCAGGGCCCCAGCGGGCTGATGCCGTCGCTGCCGACCAGCGCCGTGACCTGGGTGGCCATGGAGAAGAAGGCCGCCAGGTACACCAGGGCGAGGCCGCGCAGCAGCAGTGCCCGGAGACGATCGTAGCGCGCCGGCCGCAGCACCGGCCCGTGCAGCGCCCGCGCCAGGCGCATGGCGAGCGGCCGGTGCGCGGCGACGACGCGATAGCCGGCCTCTGCGAGCGCGGCAAAGCCCGGCACCCGGCGGTAACACCAGTCGCCGGCGCCGCGCCCGGGCACCATGGCCAGCACACGCATCGCGGCGGCGGCCCCGCGCAGGCGTCCACCGTCGGGCAGGCTGAGCCAGATGCTCGCGGCGAAGGCTGCCGGGCCGATGTCGGGAAACCGCCCGGCCACCGCCTGGTAGGGAGCGTACGCCACGCGCGTACCGGTCAGCGCCTGCCAGTAATCCACCTGGTAGCGGCAGAAGGTGCAGTCGCCGTCGAAGATCAGCAGTGGCCGGGGCGCGGGGTGCTCGGTCACGGTTGGCCGACCTCAGGCGGGGAAGCCGAGGTCCGGGGTGGCGTCCAGCGGATTGACGGTGACCACGCGATCGCGGCCCTCGCGCTTGGCCCGGTACAGGCCCTGGTCGGCCGAGCGCACCAGCAGGGCCGGGCGCAGATCCTGCTGGGGGATCAGGCTGGCCACGCCGAAACTGGCGGTGACGCGATCGGACAGGGCCGAGGTTTCGTGCTCGATGTCCAGCCCGCGGATCGCCTCGCGGGCGCGCAGCGCCAGGTGGCTGGCGTTGTCGAGCTCCGTGCCCGGCAGCAGCAGGGCGAACTCCTCGCCGCCGTAGCGCGCGGCGATATCGCCACTGCGCCGGGTCAGGCCATCGAGGACCGCGGCCACCTGTTTCAGGCAGGCATCACCGGCCTGGTGGCCGTAGCGATCGTTGTAGCGCTTGAAGTAATCGATGTCGCACAGGATGAGCGACAGTGGTCGCGATTCCCGCACGCAGCGGTTCCACTCCTTCTGCAGGCTGTCGTCGAACTGGCGGCGGTTGGCGATTCCGGTGAGCCCGTCCAGCGAGGACAGCAGCATGAGCTGGTCGGCCAGTTCCTCGGCCTGCTCCTTGGCACGGCGCAGGTCGGCGGCGGCCTGTTCGCGCTCGAGGATGTCGTCGCGCAAGAGCTCGTTCAGCTCGTCGACATAAGCCTTCTCCCGCGCGAGCTCGGTCATGAGGATTTCACGCTCGGCGCGGATGAGGAAACTGCGTGAGAGCTCGATGTTGTTGCGCAGGGCCACCGACACCATCACCGCGACGAAGGCCAGGCTGACCGAGGCCAGGACCAGGGGCAGATGGCCGCCGCGCAGCGCCAGCATCACCGCCGCGGGCAGCACCGCTGCAAGCAGGAACGACAGGCCCGCTTCCAGCAACAGGGCATAGGCCGACACGTAGGCGGCGGAGACCCCTGCCAGCCACACCAGGGTAATGGCCTGGTAGACGGTGTTGTCCGCTGGCACGAGCAGGATCATGGCCAGCGAGTACACGCAGCCGGTGGCGCCGAGACTGGCCATGGTCTCCACGCGCACACGGGCCATGCCGAGGCGTCCGGCCCGGATCCGGCGGGCCAGTGTCCAGCGGTGTGCGATGAGCACCAGTTGCACCGCGTACCAGGTCAGCAGCTGCGACAGGGGGGCCACCGGCACCAGCGCGAGCGCCAGCAGGCCGCAGACCAGGGGCGAGGCGATCAGGTCCGTGGTGGACTGGGCGACTGCCGCTTCCAGCCGGGCCCGCCGCATCTCCTTGTGGGCCGGGTCGCCGCTGACGTAGTGCTGACGCAACTCCTCCAGCAGGCTTGCACGCGACCGGGCTGCCGGCGACAGGGCTTCATCACTGCGGGTGGTCTTGGTCACCGGGCGTCCACGGCTCCTCAGGGCGAGGGATCGCGCCAGTTTAACCGTTTGCGCCCCCCGGTTCGCGCTGACGCGGCCGCCCGCACCGAGTCCGCCCGGGCGCTGCACGAGCGCGGCCGCGTCGGCTGGCTTGCAGTCGTGCTCAGGTGCTGCACTGGAACACCCGTTCGGGGGGCATATGGCCAAGCAGCAGCCGGTGTACGCGTTCGAGCAGGCCGGCCTCGCGCGGCCCGTAGCCGTACTGGCCGTCGTCCCCGCGCTGCAGCCCGGCAAGCAGGGGTTCATCGGGGTACAGGGCGCTCATGCGCTGGTGGAACTGTGCGGGCAGGCGCAGGGCGCCCAGGCTGACGGAGTGGACGCCGGCCGGGTCGAGTTCTCTGAACACCGTTGCCAGCAGGGTTTCGTAGAGCTCCGCCGCGCCGGCCACGTCGATCACCGGGTCCAGCCGCAGTCCGATGGGCCAGCCGGCTGCCTGCAGGCGCGCGGCGGCATCGAGACGCGCCGCCAGCGTCGGCGCGCGGTGCTCCCAGGCGCGGGCGATCGGGTCCGGCGACAGGCTGAAGGCCACCACGCAGTTGGCCATGGCCGGCGTGGCGAGCAGCTTGCGGATCTGGGTGCTCTTGGTGCGCAGCTCAAGCCAGGGGCGGCCGAGTTCGCGGAACAGCGGCAGGATGAAATCCAGGAAGCCGGTGACCGGTTCCAGGGCCAGGCTGTCGCAATCGTAGCCGGAGAAGAAGTACAGCGACTCCGCGCTGTCGGCATGCTGTTCGCAGGTGGCCCGGATGGCTGCCTCGAAGGCCTCCAGGTTCACGTAGCTGACGTAGCTGGCCGAACGGAACATCCCCTGCAGAAAGCAGTAGCGGCAATCGTAGAGGCAGTTCAGCAGGTGCGAGAAATAGTAGTTGTGGCGCCCGCCGATCCCATAGCCCGGCGGCGCCGGCAGCACCGGGTTGCCGTGCTTGTGCGCGAGGATGAGCGCCGGGCGTCGCTTCTGCAGGCGGAAATCCTGAGAGCGGCGGTTGAACACCTCGCCCCAGCGCGAGCAGGGGATACGCCGGGCCTGCGGGAAGCGCGCCAGCGTTGCCAGCGTGCGCGGGTGTTCGCGCACGCCTTCCTCGATGTAGATGCTGTCGATCATGGCCCGGGCAGCGGCGTGGGCGTGGTAGCCAGACGTTCGCGCAGGCACGCCAGCATGCCCGTGGTGCTGACGCTCTCGGGTTGGCCGGCCAGGGCCTCGAGCACGGCCGGCAGCGCCTCGTCCGGGCGCAGCAGGCGGTGCCGGCGCAGCAGCTCGGCGAGGCTGGTCCGCTGGTTGTGGCTCAGGCGCCAGCGATCCGCTGCCGCGGCGACGG
>CAYGQN010000196.1:0-4716 GCA_964351795.1 uncultured Gammaproteobacteria bacterium | reverse complement strand
CGGCGACGGCCGTGTCGACATCGTCGCCGCGCCGCGCGCCGACGTCGGCGGCCAGTTCGCGCAGCGCCGCGCCCAGCGTGTCCAGCAGCGGCAGGGCGTCGCCGATCAGCGCGGTGGCGCGGCCGGCATCCAGCGTCGCGCGCTCCACGGCGTTGCGGTCCGAGACGATCTTGAAGCAGTGCGCGAGTTCCGCGCTCACCGTGCGCCGGGCGGTGTCCAGAAAGGCGCTGGCTTCCATGTCACAGCCGCCCGCCGGGGCGTACTCACCGGGCACATCGACGGTGTGCAGGCTGTCGGTGGCGCAGGCCGGGCTGAAGGCGAGCGCGGGATACCAGCAGCGCTCGCTCGCCGCCTCGGTCACGCGGTGGGCCAGGAAGGCGCTGCCGCTGGCGGCGCTGGCGTGCCCGGCCAGGCCGATGTTCACGAAGGCGCAGTCGGCACGTTCGCTACTGAGCGCTTGGGCGAACCCAGTGGCCCCGGCCGCGGCAATGCGCCCGACGCCCGATTCCAGCAGCAGGGTGTCGGTGCCGCGATACACCACGAAGGCGCGATGCGCCGGGTCCCGGCGCAGGCCGAAATGCCGGACCAGGGGCCGGGATTCGGCGGCGAGCGCGGTCAGGATGATCAACAGCGGGCCGCGGGCGCTCATGCGAACTGCTGCCGGTACTGCTGCGCCCGCGCGCGCCAGCGCCTGGCTTCCGCGCTGCGGCCACGGCGTTCGGCACCACCGGCAAACACGCCGATCCGCTGCGCCAGCACGGCCAGTACCGCCTCGCGATCCGCCGCTGCCAGCGGCGCTTCCTGCAGCAGGCGCAGCAAGGCGCGGATCCGGAATCGGTCCATGCCCCAGTGCCGCTGCGAGAGCTGGTCCGCATGGCCGGCGTGGCGCACCAGGAGCGGCTCGTCAACGTAATGCACGGCATGGCTGGCGAGAATGCGCAGCCAGAGCTCGTAATCCTCGCAGGCGGGCAGGGTCTCATCGAACAGGCCGACCCGCTCGAGCAGCCCCCGCCGGATGAGGCTGGCCGAGGGAGAAATCAGGCACAGCGCCAGGCTGTCGCGGAAGATGGCACCGCCGCGCTTGCGATGCTTGTGCATGGGGTTGACCCGACGGCCGTGACGGATCCAGATTTCGTCGCAATGCACGAACACCGCCTCCGGATGCGCGCGCACGCAGGCCAGCTGGCGCTCGAGCTTTGTCGCCAGCCATTCATCGTCGGAGTCCAGCAGGGCGACCCAGTCCCCGCGGGCGCAGCGGATCCCGGTGTTACGGGCGGCGCTGACGCCGGCGTTGTCCTGGCGCAGCAGGTGCACCCACGGGAAGGCCTCACGGAGCATCTGCGCGCTGCCGTCGGTGGAGCCGTCGTCGACCACGATCACCTCCAGCGGCGGGCAGGTCTGGGCCTGCACCGAGGCCAGCGCGCGGCCGAGCGTGGCGGCACGATTGAAGGTGGGAATGACGACGCTGATCGTGTCCGGCATGCGTTCAAGGTTAGCAGGCCGGCCGGGCCGCCGGGGAGCGGCGGTTTGACCCGGTCGCGGCATGCACCGATCATGGCGCCCGCTGGACCCACTGCCAAACAATCAATGCCCCGGGCGGCCGGGGTGCACGGACGGACAAGCGCATGCACAGACTACTGACCATTGCCATCGTTGCGCTGCTCGCGCTGCCGGTAGCGAACCACGCGGCCGATGAACCCTCACCGTTCCTGGAGGCCTACCGCGCCTACGATGCGGCCTACAAGGACGGGCGCCTGGAAGAGGCCGCCGGGCTGGCGGCCGAGGCCTTGCGCCTGGGGCGCGAGGAACTCGGCCCCGAGCACGAGAAAACCGGTGTGCTCGCCATCAATCTCGGCCATGTGCTGACGGTGCTCGGGCGCTTTGCCGAGGCCGAGGCGCCCATCGACGAAGCGCGCGCCGTCATGAGCGCCCTCGGCGGGCCGAATCATCCGGCCCTGCTCACCGTGTACCAGGACCTGGTGCTGGTCAATGCCGGCCAGGGGCGTCTGAACCAGGCGCGCGAGGCTTTCGACCGCGCTTTCGGCGTTATACGCAAACACAATGGCGAGCGTGATCCGAAGGCCGTCGGCCTGCTGGTGGACCGGGCCTCGTTCGAGGCACGGGTGGGCCAGTGGGACAAGGCGCTCGGCTACCTCGACGAGGCGGGCGAACTCGCCGGGAAGGCCTTCGACAAGGACGATCCGCGCGTCGGCGATGTCTGGTTCCAGCGCGGGGCGCTCAACGTCCAGCGCGGTGAGCATGCCGCGGCCGAGCCGGATCTGAACCGCGCCATCGCCCTGTGGGAGGCCAGCGCCGAGCCGGACAAGGGTCGGCTGATGCGTGGCCATGGAACGCTGGCGGTGGTCTACGACAAGCTCGGGCGCAAGGAGGGCTTCCGCCGTCACAGCGACAAGATGCTGGCACTGGTGGACGAGGGCGCCGATGAGGCCCTGCCGCTGCTGGTGACCAACCCGAAGCTGCCGGCCGTGCGCGAAGGCGATCCGGCGGTGACCGGTTCGGCCCTGGTCCGTTTCAGCGTCGGTGCCGACGGCCGGGTGAGCAACGTTGAAGTGGTCGAGACCGACCTGCCGGACACGCACCGGGCCGCGATCATCGAGGGCGCCGGCCGCTGGCTGTTCCGGCCGCGCTACATCGATGGCAAGCGCACCGCGCAGGACGGCCTGCGCGCGCGCGTGGTCATCGACCCGCGCGACATCCGCATTCACGTCGGTTCGCTGGGCGCGGGCTGAGCAGCGCGCTCAGCGCCGCCGGCGGACGCCGTCGGCGCGGACGTTGGCAGGGTTGAGCAGGCGGATGTGGCGGTACTTGAACAGCGGGATCAGCGCCACGCCGGCCACGAACCCGCCGATGTGCGCGTACCAGGCGACGCCGCCCTGGTCCGGGTCGGCCATGGCCGAGCTGATCATCTGCACGGCGAACCACAGGCCGAGCACCCAGCCCGCCGACAGGCGGGTCAGGTGCAGGTAGAACACGATGGGGATGCCGATGAGCACCCGGGCATTGGGGTACAGCAGCAGGTAGGCACCAAGCACCCCCGAGATGGCGCCGCTCGCCCCGATCATGGGAATGGGCGAATGCGGGCTCACGGCGGCCTGGGTCAGGGCCGCGGCCACGCCGCACAGCAGGTAGAACAGCACGAAGCGGCCATGGCCCATGGCGTCTTCCACGTTGTTTCCGAAAATCCACAGGTACAGCATGTTGCCCGCCAGGTGCATGAAGCTGCCATGCAGGAACATCGAGGTGAGCATGGTCAGCGGGGCCGGCACCAGGGCCAGTGCCGGCGGCAGCTCCAGCTCGCCCCACAACACCGCCGGGATCACGCCGAAGGCGAACACCGCGAACTGGTTGCCCTGGTCGCCCAGGGTGTTCTGCCACATGTAGCCGAAGATGCACAGCCCGAGCACCGCGAAGGTGACGAAGGGCGTGATGTCGGTGGGGTTGTCGTCGTGGACGGGAATCATGGGCGAGAACTGCCACGCCGGCGTCAGGCCGGCATCGGGATCTCCGCGTCATTGGGTACGACGAAGCCGCGCTGTACCGCCTCGCGCCCGGCAATCTCGCAATACCAGCGACGCACGTTCGGGAAGTCGTTCAGGTCCACGCCCTGCCACTGGAAGCGCGAGGCCCAGGGCCAGGTGGCGATGTCGGCGAGGGTGTAGGCCTCGCCGGCCATCCACGGCTGACCGCCCAGGTGCCGGTCGAGCACGCCGTACAGGCGCCGGGCCTCGGTGGCGTAGCGCTGTTCGGCGTATTCGGATTTGCCCGGGTTGAAGTGCACGAAATGATGCGCCTGGCCGAGCATCGGGCCGAAACCGCCCATCTGCCACATCAGCCATTCCATCATCTTCCAGCGCGCTGCCTCGTCGGCCGGCATGAATTGCCCGCCGGCCTTGATGGCCAGGTACAGCAGGATGGCGCCGGACTCCATCAGCGTGGTGCCGTTATCGGTATCGAGGATGGCCGGGATCTTGTTGTTGGGGCTGATGGCGAGGAAATCGGATGCGAACTGCTCGTCCCGGGTGATGTTCACCGGGTGGACGTTGTAGGGCAGCCCCAGTTCCTCCAGCAGGATGGAAACCTTGCGGCCGTTCGGTGTCGACCAGGTGTACAGCTCGATCATGCGTCTGGCTCCATGGCTCCGTCAGGGCAGACCGCACAGCTTAACAGGGGGGCGTCAGCGTGGCGCACTCACGGCATGACCACCGCGAACGCGACACTGGCGGTGGCGCCGCGATCATCGGCGACCGCTACCCGGTGCCGGCCCGGAGCGCTGAATTCCAGTTCCAGCACCGCGCCGGTATCGCCGGCCGGGCTGCCATCGAGCAGCCACCATACCGGCCCGACGCCGCCCCGGGTGCGCAATCGCAGGCGCAGGGGTTGGCCTGGCCGGCCGGCGCGCAGCAGGGCACCGTCGGCGATGCCGTCGATGGTCAGGTCACCGGCCAGCGTGGGCCTCGCGCGGCAGCGCGGATCGGCGGCGGGGATGCGCTGGCGCTGCCGTTCGGCCGGGCTCAGCCAGGGTGTCAGCAGCGCCGGCCAGCGCGTCACTTGCACCGGCCGTGCCGCCACGGCCTCGCACTCGGCGGTGATCCGCCGACCGCTGTCCGCGGCCAGCAGGTAGCGCAGCTGCAAGGTCTCCCCCGGCGGCGTCAGCGTCGGCGGCGCGACGGCGCCGATGAGCCAGGCCTGCCGGCG
>CAYGQN010000195.1:0-8086 GCA_964351795.1 uncultured Gammaproteobacteria bacterium | reverse complement strand
TCTGCGGCGTCTCGCCCGAGGCCCTCAGGGACTATGGTCAACGCGCGCTTGGCTATGCGCCGCAAACGCTCGAGATCGGTCTGGCCGGCGGGCTGGTGGCCGGGGTTGGCGTGGAGGGTTCAATCGCCTATGCCATCCCGCTGCAGCCGCGGCCCGATGGCCGCTACTTCATCACCAATGGCCTTGGCGGCGGTGCCGGCGCGGCCGCCGGCGTGGACGTGACCGTGAGCCTCACGGGTGAGCAGATGCCAACCGGGCACTGGGTCGCGGAGAAGGGCCGCAGCGTGAACTTCTCGGGCAGGATGCTCGGCTCGGTCAGCGTGTCGATCGATTTCCCCGAGCGCGGCATCACCCCGCACGGGTTCACCGTCGGTGGCGGGGTGGGCATCGGCGCGGAGATCGGCACGGTCATCTTCACGCGCGACCAGTACCTGTACAACTTCTAGCCGCCAGCCCGGGGCGCGGCAGGGTGACCGCGCCCTCGTTACCGGCCACGGTGCAACCCGGTCGGGCATCGGTGTACGCTGCGGCCACTGGCAGACACTGGGGTGTCCAGGCATGCAGGACAACAGCCCGAAAGCGCTCATCTCGCGCTGGGTGGAAGCATTCAACCGGGGCGACGTGAATGCCCTTGCCGGCTGCTACGCCGAGGACGCAGTGAATCACCAGGTTGCGCAGGCGCCGGTCCGGGGCCGGGCCGCCATCGCCGCGATGTTCGCCCGCGAGTTCGCCACCGCCGACATGACCTGCATCGTGGAGAACCTGTTCGCGGATGGCGAGTGGGCCATGCTGGAATGGCGGGATCCGGCCGGCCTGCGCGGCTGCGGTTTCTTCCAGGTTCGCGACGGCCGGATTCAGCTGCAGCGCGGCTACTGGGACAAGCTCAGCTTCCTGCGCCAGCAGGGGCTGCCGACCCCGGGCGGGCACGCCAGGGATGCAGGCGCGGATCCCCCGGCACCGGGTCCCTCACAGCGGATCGGCCTGGTGACCCTGGTGGTGGCCAACTACGATGAGGCCATCGACTTCTACGCCGGCCGGCTCGGTTTCGAAGTACTCGAAGACACGCGCCTGCCTGGGCAGGACAAGCGCTGGGTGGAGGTAGCGCCGCCCGCGGGCAACGGCAGCGGACTGCTACTGGCGCGGGCGAGTACTGCGGCGCAGGCCGCCTGCATCGGCAGGCAGGCCGGCGGGCGCGTGGGCCTGTTCCTCTACACGGACGGCTTCGACCCGCGACTACGCCCGCTACCGGGCCAACGGGGTTCGCTGCCTGCGCGGGCCCCACCAGAGGGCCTACGGCCAGGTGGCGGTGTTCGAAGACTTGTACGGCAACCCCTGGGACCTGCTGGCGCCCGGCCGGAAAGACGCTTAGCGCCAGGGCGGCGGCAGTGGCGGCCGCGGGATGCGTTCGGGCCTCAGACCCGGCGGCGGCGCAGCAACAGCGGCATCAGTGCCGGCGCCAGCAGCAGCAACGCCGGCGGCAGTGGCACGACCTGAACGTCCAGGGTGTTGATCTCACCGATGAGGGTGTACTCGTACAGGTCCGGGCCCAGGCTGAGCCACACCAGCTCGAAGGTCATGCTCTCGAACTCCGAGCCCGTCGGGATGGTGAGCTGCGGAGGTGTCTCGGCGAAGAGCGCCGCGTCGAAATCCAGCAGGAACAGCGAGCCCTGGGCAAAGGACAGCTCATCCACCGTGTCGTCGGTATCGACGTCGCGCACCTCGAGGAAGTCGCTGGCATTGTCCAGCGTCCCACCGGAGAAGACTGACCACTGGTGGTTGGAAGGTGCGGCCACCGGGCCGTTGATGAAGTGGAACACATCTTCGACGGGCTGGGACAGGAAGGGCAGGCCATCAGCGATGACCGAGATATTGGTAACGGCGCCATCGTAACGGCTGCCGTCGACGGTGGGGTTGCCGCCAAAGGGGGCCGCATCGTCGACGATGAAGGTCAGCGTGAAATCCAGCGGCGTGAGCACCGGGTCGCCATCGGGCAGGTAGACGTTATCGGTGGTGGGGCCGAAGTCACCCGTGTTGGCAAGAAAGCCGTCGAAGAAGGTGCCGGTCGCGGTGAAGCTGTACTGGGCCGCGCGTGCGGTGCCGAGGCTCAGCAGACCGGCTACGAGCACGGTCACGGCGATGGCGATGCGCAGCGGGCGGCGGCTGTCGGAGAGAAAGGCGGTGTCCTTGTTCATAAGCGTTCGTTCCCTGTTGGTGGCTGGGCGGCGGCCGCTTGGGCGGGTTGCTTGTGGAAGCCCCCGAGTGACCTGCTAGTTAACATTCTGCAATATCCAGGCCATTGGCGGTCGCAAAGCACAAGTTGCGCTGCAACAAGGACTTAGCTGGCCCGCACCAAAATAGCGATCCGCCGATTGTAAAATTCATTGACGTGGCTGCCGTCGGCCGCGGCCCCGTCCTGCGCGGCCGCGCTCGACCGTCACTTGTCCATGTCTGTGACAAACGTCACAGACAGGTCATCGACGCCGGGCAGGATCCGGGGTCCGCCGTGGCACGGCAGCGGGCCAGCAAGTATCCTCGCTTGCCAGATATGCCGGCGACGGGCCGCATGCGCCGTGCAGCAAGGCCGGCAACAACCGAGGTGACACGCAATGAAAAGGGAATTTCTTCGCGGGCTCTGCCTGCTGGCACTCCTGGGGACCATGCAGGGCGTCTCGGCGACGACCGTACAGTCGGTACAACTGGCGCCGACTGCCGATGGCCACGTACGCATCTTCGGCGGCGAGGTGGTGGATACGACCAGCACGGCGCTATCGTTCTTCCAGTCCGGCGGCAATATCGACAACGCGGTGCTGGAGTTCGACCTGTCCGGCATCAATGCCCTGGCCATCAACAGTGCCAGCCTGGCGATCACCTTGACGCGCTTCGTGTCCAATGTGGGCAGCAACCCGGCCGCGGTCGACATCTTCGCCTACACCGGTGACGGTATCGTCGATATCAACGACTACGCGGCACCGGGCACGCAGGTCGTGGATACCACCACGCCGGCCGGCGGTGTCGCCGGTGATGTTCGCAGCTTTTCATTCACCGACGTCGCGCCCATCGAAAGCGCCTTGTTCGCCAACGGCCTGCTCACCCTCCGCCTGGAGTCGGACAACTTCGCCAGCCTGGTGTTCGCCTCGCTGGAAAACACCGGCTTCGGCGCCGCCTCGCTGAGCATCGACTACACGCCGGTACCGCTGCCGGCCGCCTGGCTGATGATGCTTCCGGCCGTGGTGGCCCTCGGCCGTCGCCGCCGCGCCTGAGCCGGATACCCGCCCGGCCGGACCGATCACCGGCAGGGCGGGCAGCCAGCGCATCTGGTCGCGGCTGGCGCCGCCTCCGGCGTACACGCAACGAGCCGGCCGGTCCAGGCCTGGCGATCCTTCGAGCCCCTGCAGGTGCCCTTGCGAGGCACATCCAACTCCCCGATAGCCGTCTCCGGCCGCGCTCATCTGCCAACCCCGGTGTGCATCCGGCACTCCCGCCTTTCCGCTCGCACACCGGCGCATTCGACGCTTTCGCCCGCGGTTGCGTATGCGCGCAGGTCAAGCCCGATTGAAAAGTCCATTTTAGGACTATACTATTTTAATAGTTCATAAATGCACTTCGAGGCCAGCATGCTTGCAGCCACCGACAGCGCCACGCTCACCGACGCCGGGGTCGCCGGCGGCGCCCTGCGCACCTTCTTCAACATCGCCCGAGACTGGCAACTGGACACGGACCAGGCCATGCGCCTGCTCGGCCTGACCTCGCGCAGCACGTATTTCAAGTGGAAGAAGAACCCCGATGCCGCCCGCCTGTCGCCGGATACCCTGGAACGGCTGTCCTATATCTTCGGCATCTACAAGGATCTGCAGGTGCTCTTGCCACAGGCCGAGGCAGCCGATGGCTGGGTGCACCGGCCGAACAGTGCAGCCCCGTTCGGCGGCCGCTCGGCGCTTGCCAGGATGCTGTGCGGCCAGGTGGCGGACCTGTACGTGGTGCGCCGTTACCTTGATGCCCAGCGCGGCTGGTCATGAACCCGCCGCTGGCGCGGGTGCGCTGGAAGCCCTGCTGGCGGCTGGTGGCCAGCCGCTTTCCGCCAACGGGGTTGTTTGATCGCGTCAGCGCCCCGGAGGACCTGGACGCGGTGTATGCCGTGGAAAGCCTCACCAACGATCGCCTGCGCCAGGAGGCCGGCGAGCTGTCGCTGGTGCCGCCCGCCGAGCGTGTCAGCGGCCCCGGCACCACGCCCATCATGGCGGCGTTCACCCATCTCAACCCCGTCGGCAGCCGCTTCACCGATGGCAGCTACGGCGTGTACTACGCCGCCCGCAGCCTTGCCACGGCCATCGCGGAGACCCGCTTCCATCGCGCGCGTTTCCTGGCGGCCACGCAACAGCCGCCGGTGGAGACCGACATGCGCGCCTACGCGTCGAACCTCGATGCCCGCCTGCACGACATCCGCGGCGGCAAGGGCGTCACGGCGGCGGTCTACGATCCGGACCCGGCCCGCTACGGCGCCGGCCAGGCGCTGGCCCGCACACTGCGAGACAGCGGCTCGAACGGACTGGTATACGACAGCGTTCGCGATCCCGGCGGCCAGTGCGTGGCGGTGTTTCGCCCGCGGGTGCTGTCGCCGGTCACCCAGGGCCCGCACTTCTGCTACGTGTGGGATGGCGCCGCCATCAGCGCCATCTACGAGAAGCGCCACTGGGAGCCCGGCGGCGCCACGCGCTGATCCGCTACACGCCGGGACGCAAGCACTGCAGCCGTTTGCGTCGAGCCTACCACCGTCCGGGCGGTCGTCTGCCCGCGGGTCTAACCTGAATCATTGCAAGCGTCGTCATCAGTCCTTCTTGCGCACTGGCCGGCCAGGCGGCAGTTCGCCGTCGGCACGGGCCCGCAGGTAGGCGTACAGGGCATCGACATCCTTGCTCACGGCCGGGTTTTTCGCGAACGCCGGCATGGCGCCCATCTGGCCCGTGTAGCCGTGCTCCATGACGTAGCTGAAACGGCCGTAGTCCACGTGCTGGTTGAAGCGGTCGACCAGGTTGGGCGCGAAGGAGCTGCCAAGCGCGCTGCCGCCGTGGCACTGGAAGCAATGGGCATGGAACGTGCGCCAGCCGATATAGGTTTCCTTGCTCACCTGGCAGGCCTCGGCGGCCGTCGCCCCTTCCGGACATTCCACCGCGTACTGCGGCAGCACCTCGGGCGCCTCGTTCTTCGGCAGCTCGGCGGCGCTGAGCGCGGTGGCGGCAAGCAGGGCCGTCAGGCCGGAAAACACGCGTACGTTCATCAGGTCACTCCTCGTCAGTGATTGTTGTGCAGTACTTACAGATTGGGCTGCGCGGCCCGAATGAAAGTGACCTGAATCAGGATCGCCATCGACGCCGCTGCGACGGTTTGTCGCACTGGCGTTGCGCCGGGCCATGCCCCAGAATGCGGCTGCCGCAGGGGGAGTCGTTATAGTGCAACGCAGCAATGCAGCCTGCCCGGTTGTCATCCTCATCAGCCTGGTGCTGATGGCCGGGTGCAGCACGGGGTCTTTGCGCCGGGCCGCCTTCCAGGCCGGGCAACAGCAGGCCTGCCAGGCCGAACACGCCAACACCATTACCGAGGTGCATGGGGCTGCAGCTTGTGCCGCGGCCCTGCCTGCCCATGCCGACGCCGCCGCCCTGCGCGCGTATGACCAGGCCCGCAACGACACGCTCGATGCACCCTGACCAACAACCACTTCACGACACAACGAGGTCAACACGATGATTGGATACGTCACCCTGGGTACCAACGACAAGGATCGCGGCGCCGCCTTCTACGATGCACTGCTCGGCGACATGGGCGCCAAGCGCCTGATGGAAATGGAACACGCGATCCTCTGGGGCCGCTCCATGGAACAACCGATGGTGTGCATCATCAAGCCGCACAACGGCGAGGCGGCCAACCCGGGCAACGGCAACATGACCGCGCTCGCCTGCGAGAACCCGGCCCAGGTGGATGCCACCTACAAGAAGGCCCTGGAACTGGGCGGCACCGACGAGGGTGCACCCGGCCCGCGCGGCGATGGCTCGATGTACTTCGCCTACTTCCGTGATCTGGACGGCAACAAGCTGGCCGCCTTCTGCATGAACGGCTGAGCCACGGCCTGCGGCAATCAACGGCCCGGGGCGCTGCATGCGCGCCGGGCCGTCCCCCGGCCGATGATCGACTACAAGGTCCGCTTCAACGACATCCCCTGGCACACGGTTGCGCCCGGGGCGCGCGAGAAGCTGTGCGCCCAGGGCGACACGCGCCTGCGGCTGATCGAATTCCGCGAAGGCCTGCAACACCCCGAGTGGTGCCTGCGTGGCCATATGGCCATCGTGCTGGAAGGCCGGCTGGAACTGCGCTTCGACGGCCAGACCCTGAACTACGACGAGGGCGATGCGCTGTTCATCCCCGAAGGCGAGGCGCACCGGCACATCCCGCGCCCCCTGAGCGCCCGCGTGCTGCTGTTCAGCGTGGAAGCCAACCCCGCTGCCAGCGGCGGATAGCCGCACCGCGCCGGCCGGCGTAGCATGGCGTCTCCGCATCAATCGAGGAGACGGCAGTCGATGAACAAGCAAGCACACAACCCGTGGCAGTGGCAGGACCACTACGGCTTCTCACAGGGCCTGGAGTTCAGCGGGCAGCAGCGCATCATGGTGTGCGCCGGGCAGACGTCCACCGATGGCGAAGGCAACCCCATCAACCCCGGGGACATCGTCGCCCAGACCCGCCAGTGCATGGACAACCTCGAGCAGGTGCTGGCCAAGGCCGGCATGACGCTGGCCAATGTCGTGCGCCTGAACTACTACACCACCGACGTGAATGCCTTCATGGGTGCCATGGCCGTGGTTGGCGAGCGGCTGGCGGCAACCGGCTCGCCACCGCCGGCATCCACGCTGCTTGGCGTGGCCGCGCTGTTCCACCCGGATATCACCATCGAGATAGAGGCAACGGCAGTCGCCTGATCCCGCCCCTGGCCGACCGGCCGGCCGGTCAGGCCGGTCGGTCCCCGACCTCAGTTGCTGTCGCCGCGCACCCGCGCACTCAGCCGCTCCGCCAGGCGCTGCAGCGAGCGGCTGGCATCCTCGCGTGGCAGGTGGGCATGGATGAGCACCAGCTCATCGGCCGCCCACCCCGCGGTGAGCGCGGCATCGAACTCGCCCTCGGTGCGCACCTCGTAGCCACGGCCGCCACCGAGCACTTCGGTGATACGGGTGTAGTGCCAGGGATGGATCTCGTTGTAGGCCCACTGGCCTTCCTGCAGGTAGCGCTCGGTGCCGTAGCCACCATTGTCCAGCACGATGACGATCGGCGCGAAGCCCCGGCGTACGACGCTGGACAGCTCCATGCAGGTCATCTGGAAGGCACCGTCGCCGATGAGCGCCACCACTCGGCAGTCCGGCCGCGCCACCTGGGCGCCGAACACCGCCGGCGTGGCGAAGCCCATCGAGGTGTAGTAGGCCGGGCTGATGAACTCAGTGCGATTGCGGGTGGTGAGGTCGGTGGCCGCGAACAGGGCGTCACCGATGTCGGCCACCACGATGGTGTTGTCCACTATCTGGCTGTCAAGCCGGGCCACCAGGCGCGAGATGGTGAGCGCCGCCTCCGGCTCCGGGCGATAGGCCGCGCGGTGCGTCCGCGGTGGCAGATCGCGGCGGGCGACCTGCACGCCGGCCAGCGCCAGGCCGTCGATGAACGCCCCCGGGTCCACGTCGCGGTAGTGATGATGACGCACCTGCATCTGCTCGCTGGTGGCGACGATACAGCGCGCCGGATCCAGCTTGCCGGCTTCCAGGCCGAGGTTCAGATCGGTCATGAAGGCGCCGAGGATGAGGATGCAGTCGCTGTCCTCGACGAAACGGGTGACCTCGGCGCGCCCCATCGCCCCCTCGTAGATGCCCACGTACAAGGGGTGCGTCTCGGCCACCACGGACTTGCCAAGCAGCGTGGCCGCCACCGGCAGGCCGGTCTGCTCGGCCAGCGCAATCACCCGCTCCTGCAGACCGAAGCGATGCACTTCAACGCCGGCCAGCAGCACCGGCCGTTCGGCGGCGCGCAGCAGCGCCGCGGCCTCGGCAACCGC
>CAYGQN010000194.1:0-8118 GCA_964351795.1 uncultured Gammaproteobacteria bacterium | reverse complement strand
CCACCGCTCCCCTGGCCCGCGCGAATGGCATCGATCTTGGCGCGCACGCAGGCCCGGTAGGCCAGGTAGAAACCCATCACGGCAAGCCCTTCGTAATCGCCGCCCGTCTCCAGGTAGCGGTTCAGCAGGCGCCAGGCAAGCACATGCTGCTCATGAAAATGCAGGTCCATCACGGTGAAGGCGATATCGTTCATCACGTCGATGGTGCGCAGGGCCGGGTCGAACTCGATGCAATCGAAGGCCACCGGCTCGTCGTCGATCCAGGCAAGGTTGCGCAGGTGCAGATCGCCGTGCACATCGCGCACGCGGCCCTGCTCGCGGCGGGACGCGAACATCGGTTCCAGGCTTGCCTGGTGGCGCGTCAGCCAGTCATCAAGGGCCGTCAGCGGTTCGGCCCCGGATTCGTCGAGCTGCGTCCCGAGGGCCTCGAGATTGTCGCGAAACGGCGCCAGCACGGCGTCGGGGCTGCCAGCCGCCGGATCGGCCGACGGCCCGGCACGCTCGTGGAAACCGGCCACCATGTCGGCGACTGCGTCGACCTGCGCCGCCGACAGCTCGCCCGCTGCCAGGCGGTTGTCCAGTTGCGCCGCTTGCGGGAACTGGCGCATCTGCACCGCGTACTCGAACACGCCGTCGGCTGCGCCCGGGCGCGGTGCTGCCGGGCTGCCGCCGATGGGAATGACCGCCAGGTAAATCTGCGGCGCCAGGCGGCGGTTCAGGCGCAGTTCCTCCTCGCAGTAGTACTTCCGCGCCGCCAGGGTGCTGAAGTCCAGGAACCCCAGGTCCACCGGCTTTTTGATCTTGTAGGCGAAATCGCCGGTGAGGATGACCAGCGAGATATGGGTTTCGATGAGCTCGATTTGCCCGACCGGGTGCGGCCAGGCAGCCGGATCCAGCAGTGCCTGTACCCAGGCATTGGCCTGCGCTTCACCCATGGCAGCTCAAGGCGTCATCACCAGCACCCGTGCGCCGTGCACGGGGCCGTGGCGCAGCTCGCGCAGGGCGCGGTTGGCCTCGGCCAAGGGATAGGTCTGCACCGTCGGCGCCAGCCCAGCCGCGGCTGCCAGTGGCAGGAAGTCCGCGATATCGGCGCCAGTGACATTCGCCACCGACTTCACCTCGCGCTCCAGCCACAGGTGCTCGTGGTAGCTCAGCTCCTGCAGGGCCTGCTTGTCGCCGTCCTCCTTGCGGATGGCATTGATCACCAGGCGGCCGCCGGGCCGCAGATTCGCCAGCGCCTCCACGACCGGCAGCCAGGCGGGCGTGGTGTCGATGATGGCATCCAGCGCCCCGGGCGCGCGATCGCCCGTGCCGCCGGCCCAGCTGGCGCCGAGCGACAGGGCGAACTCGCGCTGGGCCGGATCGCGGGCGAACACGTATACCCGCGTGGCCGGGTACAGATGGCGTACCAGCGCCAGCACGATGTGGGCCGAGCCGCCGAAGCCGGTCAGGCCGAGCTGCCCGCCGTTGCCGATGCCGCTGAGTTTCAACGCCCGCCAGCCCACGGCCCCGGCACACAGCAGTGGGGCGGCACTGGCATCGTCGAGATACGCAGGTACGGGAAAGGCGTAACCGGTATGGGCGAGCATGTACTCGGCGTAACCGCCGTCGACATCTCGGCCGGTGGCGCGGAAATGCGCGTCCAGGTTCTCTGTCGGACCACCGCTGCCGTGGTGGATCCAGCCGATCCCCACGCGCGTGCCGATGGCCGGCGCGTTGACACCGGGGCCATGCGCGGCCACGTGGCCGATCACCTCGTGACCAGGCGTTACCGGCAGGCGCGGTGGTGGCGTGCGGCCCTCGATTTCATCAAGCTCGGTGTGGCACACACCGCAGGCTGCCACCCTGATCAGCAGCTCACCCGGCCCCGGGGTCGGGACCGGCAGGTCCACGGCGACCAGCGGCTGGCCGTCGATGCCAATCGGCCCCAGGGCCTGCAGCTGCATGGCTTGCATGGTGGGCGGATTCCCGGTGGCGCGGCCGCCAGCGTGGCGGCATGCACCGTTGCGATGAATGGTCGGTCAAGCATGCCGCAGGTTCCGGCGACCGGTATTGATCGCTGTCAGGCCAACGCCGGGCGGCGTCGGGGCTCAGGGCCCTTCGTAGCGGACCACCGGCTGGCTGATGAGGCCGAAGATGGAATGGCCATCGGCGTCCAGCATCTCCATCTCGACAGTGTCACCAAAGTGCATGAACGGCGTGCTGGCCTTGCCGTCGTTGATGGTCTCCACGCAGCGCAGCTCGGCAATGCAGGAGTAGCCCACCCCGCCCTCGGCCACGGGCTTGCCGGGACCGCCATCGAGCTTGTTGGAGATGGTGCCGGAGCCGACGATGGCACCGGCGCCCAGCGGCCGCGTCTTGCAGGCATGCTCGATGAGCTGCGGGAAGCTGAAGGTGCAGTCGATGTCGGCGCGGGCGGCACCGAAGGGCTCGCCGTTCAGCCGCACCTGCAGCGCCAGGGCGATCTTGTCGTCCACCAGCGCATCACCGAGCTCGTCCGGCGTGACGGCCACCGGCGAGAAGGCCGTGGACGGCTTGCCCTGGAAGAAACCGAAGCCCTTGGCCAGTTCGCCGGGAATGAGGTTGCGCAGGCTGACGTCATTGACGAGCATGTACAGCCTGATGTGCTCGCGCGCGGCGGCCGCGGCAACACCCATGGGGACATCGTCGGTGATGACCGCCACCTCGCCCTCGAAGTCGATGCCCCAGGCCTCGTCGGCCAGGGCGATGGGCTCGCGCGGACCCAGGAAGGCATCCGAGCCCCCCTGGTACATCAGCGGGTCGGTCCAGAAGGTATCCGGCATCTCGGCGTTGCGGGCCTTGCGAACCAGCTCCACGTGGTTGACGTAGGCCGAGCCGTCGCACCATTGGTAGGCGCGCGGCAGCGGCGACGCACAGGCGGCTTGGTCGAAGGCGAAGCCGCTCACCTCGCCGCTGTTGAGCTGTTCGTAAAGGGCCACCAGCGCCGGCGCCAGGCGTTGCCAGTCGTCCAGGGCGGCCTGCAGCGTCGGCGCGATGGCGGAGGCCTCGGCGGCGCGGGACAGGTCACGGCTGACGACCACCAGGCGGCCGTCGCGGCCGTGCTTGAGCGTTGCGAGTTTCATGGCGATGCGATCCTCCGCGGCGGTTCGGGTATCAGATGTCGAAGGGGTGGCGCAGGACGATGGTCTCGTCGCGATCCGGCCCGGTCGAGACGATGTCGATGGGCGCACCCACGACCTCGGCAATGCGCTCCAGGTAGGCGCGCGCCGCCGCCGGGAGCTGCTCCCAGCGGGTAGCGCCCAGGGTGGACTCGGTCCAGCCGGGCATGCGCTCGTAGACGGGCTCGCAGGCCTCGAAGGCCTCCGCGCCAAGGGGCGGCGTCACCCGTTGTTCGCCATTGCACTGGTAGCCGGTGCACAGCAGGATTTCATCGAGGCCGTCCAGCACATCGAGCTTGGTGATGCACAGGCCGGAGACGCCGTTAATCTGGCGGGCCCGGCGCAGGGCAACGGCATCGAACCAGCCGCACCGCCGGGGCCGGCCGGTGGTGGAGCCGAACTCGGCCCCCCGCTCCGCCAGGCGCTGGCCGAGCGCGTCTTCGAGCTCGGTGGGGAACGGCCCGGCGCCCACCCGGGTGGTGTAGGCCTTGGTGATGCCGAGCACGTAATCCAGGGCCAGGGGATTGGCGCCGGAGCCGACCGAACTCATGCCGGCGATGGTGTTCGAGGAGGTCACGAAGGGATAGGTGCCGTGGTCGATGTCCAGCAAGGTGCCCTGGGCACCCTCGAACAGGATCGACTCCCCGGCGGCCTGCAACTCGGCAATACGCTCGGTGACATCGCTGACCAGCGGCAGCAGCTCGTCGGCATGCGCCATGGATTCGTCCAGCACCTGCTGGAAGTCCACTGCTGCCGCCTTGTAGTAGTGCTGCAGGGCGAAGTTGTGATAGTCCAGCACTTCGCCGAGCTTGGCGGCGAAGCGTTCACGGTGGGCGAGATCCCCCACGCGCAGCGCCCGACGCGCCACCTTGTCTTCGTAGGCCGGGCCGATGCCGCGGCCGGTGGTGCCGATGGCCGCCTTGCCGCGGGCCGTCTCGCGCGCCTTGTCCAGCGATACGTGGTAGGGAAGGATCAGCGGACAGGCCTCGCTGATGCGCAGCTGCGCCCGAACCGGCACACCGTTTTCCTCCAGCATCGCGATTTCCCGCAGCAGCGCCTCGGGCGCCACCACCACGCCGTTGCCGATGAGACACTCCACGCCGGCGCGCAGAACGCCCGAGGGGATGAGATGCAGAATGGTCTTGGTACCGCCGATGACCACCGTGTGGCCGGCGTTGTGGCCGCCCTGGTAGCGCACCACGGCGCGGCTGCGATCGGTGAGCAGATCGACAATCTTGCCCTTGCCCTCATCCCCCCACTGGGTACCGACCACCACCAGGTTGCGTGCCATGATTCAGTCCTTTCCAATGCTCACTACAGACCAGCTGCCGTCGGCGGACCGCGCTATGCGGCGGTCGCAGCCGGTCTGCTCGGTGTCGTCCAGCGCCCCGGGCAGCGCCCGCAGCACGCGTTCGCCGGCATTGCGCAACTCGGCCACCAGGGTCTCGAGGCGCGCATCATCGACGCTGGGCGCGATGATACCCCCGGGCGTGTCAGGCCGGGTATCGAAGTGGCCGAAGGCTGCCAGCAACTTCAGGTTGGTACTGAAGCCGGTTGCCGGGCGGGCGCGGCCGAAGCGCTCGCCGATATTGTCGTAGCGCCCGCCCCAGCCCACCGACTGGCCGATGCCGGGCACGAAGGCCTCGAACACGATGCCGGTGTGGTAGTCGTAGCCGCGCAATTCGGCCAGGTCCACGTGGAAGCGTTCGCGCGGCAACGCGCGGGCGGCAAGATCGAGCATGGTCTGCAATTCGCCGATGGCCGCGAACACCGCGTCCGGCGCGCCAGCCAGGGCCTGGCGCGCCCGGGCCAGTACCTCGTCGCCGCCGTTCAGATCCACCAGTGCCCGCAGGCAGGTGGCCTGCGCCGCGGGCACCTGCCAGGCCGACAGCGCCCGATCCAGCTCGTCGCCCGCCTTGCGCTGCAGGATGTCGAACAGCTCCGCCTGGCGGGCGGCATCCAGTCCGGCATCCGACACCAGCCCGCGGAAAATCCCGATATGGCCGAGGTTGACGTGCACATCCTCCATGCCGGCCACCTCCAGCAGGGCCAGCAGCAGGCCCAGCACTTCCACATCGCTGTCGATGCCGGCATGCCCGTACAGCTCCGCACCGAGCTGCAGGGGGTTGCGCGAACCGAGGAAATGCGCCGGCAGGGTATGCATGACGCTGTCTATGTAGCACAGGCGCACCGGCCCCGGTCGTTGCAGGCGATGCGCATCGATGCGCGCCACCTGCGGCGTCATGTCGGCGCGCAGGCCCATCATCCGGCCACTGAGCTGGTCGGTGAGCTTGAAGGTCTGCAGTTCGAGGTCGCTGCCCATGCCGCTGATCAGGGAGTCAAGGTATTCCACCAGCGGCGGCATCACCAGTTCATAGCCCCAGGTGCGCATGAGGTCGAGCATGCGACGGCGCAGGAGCTCCAGCGCCCAGGCGTCGGGGGGCAGCCATTCATCCACCCCGTCGGGCAGAAGCCAGGTCTTGTTGCGGATCATGCGTTGTGGTCCAGCCGGTATGCTCGCCCCGCCCCTGACGGGCGGTCGGGCTCAATTGAACAGGTAGAGTATCCCAAGGCCGGCAATCATGCTGAGCAGGCCGACGATACGCAGGCTGCGGTCGTTCATCTGCGCGGCGGTCAGCAGGGTCCGGCGGAAGCTGGCGGGGCTCAGAAAGGGCAGGATGCCCTCGATCACGAGCATCAGTCCGACGGCGGCGAGCAATGCCTCGCTCATGCCGCCGCGGCCTCCGTGCCGGATGCCCCTGCCGTTCGCCGCCGCACCCTTACCGCTGCGGCTGCGGATCGTTCAGGTATTTGAAGAAATCCGACTTCGGCCCGATGACCATGATGTTGTCGTTGCCCTCGAAGCTCTTGCGGTAGGCGTCCAGGCTCCGGTAGAGCGAATAGAACTCTTGGTTGCTGCCGTATGCCCGCGCGTAGGTGTCGGTTGCCCGCGCATCACCCTCACCGCGCATGGTCTGGGCCTCGCGATAGGCTTCGGCCAGCAGCACCGTGCGCTCGCGGTCGGCGGAGGCGCGGATCTTCTCGGCCTCTTCCGCACCGCGGGAGCGGAAATCACGGGCGACACGTTCACGCTCGGCGCGCATGCGCTGGTAGACCGAATCGCTGACCTCGTCGGGCAGGTCGATGCGGCTTACACGTACATCCTCGATGTCGATGCCCAGCTCGCGGACCTGCTCATCGGCCAGCGCCGTGGCCGCGTCCATTATCTGGCCGCGTTCACCGGACACCACTTCCACCACCGTGCGCTTGGAGAACTCATCGCGCAGCGCGGCATTGAGCTTCTGGTACATCAGCAGCCCGGCACGGCGCTCGTCACCACCGGCCGCGCGGTAGAACACCTCGACGTCGGCAATACGCCAGCGGATGAAGTAGTCGACGATGACGTCCTTCTTCTCCGCCGTGAGGAACCGCTCGGGCTGGGTATCCAGGCTCAGCAGACGGCCATCGAACTTGCGGATGTTGTTGATGACCGGGAGCTTGAAGTTCAGCCCCGGCTCGTAATCCGAGCGTACGATTTCGCCGAGCTTGAACAGGATGGCCTTTTCACGCTCGTCGACGGTGAACACGCTCATCGACACGATGACGACAACGGCGATGAGCGGAATGAGAATCTTCGCCGGGTTCATCAGCGCGTCCCCCTGCTGCGGTAGTCGGAGCGGTCGATGCCTTCATTGCGGTCATTGCCGCGGTCGGGAGTCACGAAATCCACCGCGCTGCTACGCCGCGTGGGCGTATCCAGGCCGGCCCTGTCCATCAGCTTGTCCAGCGGCAGGTACATCAGGTTGCCACCGGATTCGGAGTCCACGAACACCTTCGGCGAGCGCGACAGGACATCCTCGACTGCCTCGATGTACAGGCGCTCGCGGGTGATCGCCGGCGCCTTTTCGTATTCCACCAGCAACTGGCTGAAGCGGCTGGCGTCACCGTCGGCGCGGGCGATGACCTGCTCCTTGTAGGCAGTGGCCTCCTCGACGATTCGGGCCGCGGCACCTCGTGCCTTTGGCAGGACCTCGTTGCGATAGGCCTTGGCTTCGTTGATGAGGCGCTGCTGGTCCTCGCGCGCCTTGATGGCGTCGTCGAAGGCCGCCTTGACCGCCTCGGGTGGCTTGGCCGGCTGCATGTTCACACTGTCGACGATGAGTCCGGTGCCGTAGTTGTCGAGGATTTCCTGGATCAGCGTCTTGGTGCTGCTCTGGATATCGGAGCGGCCGGCCGTGAGCACGAAATCCATGTTGCTGGTGCCGATGACCTCGCGCACGGAGGTCTCGGTGGCCTGGCGCACGGTCATGTCGGGGTCGCGCGCCTTGAACAGGTAGTCGGTGACATTCTTGACCTTGTACTGCACCGCCAGCTCGATATCGACGATGTTCTCGTCCTTGGTGAGCATGGTGGCCTTGTGCGAGAGGCTGCGGACCTGGTCGACGTCCACCGTGATGACATACTCGATGGGTCGCGGCAGGCGGAAGTTCAGGCCCGGCTCCAGGGTGGCGACATACTTGCCGAAGCGCAGCACCACACCGCGTTCGGCCGGTTCGATGATGTGCGCCGATTCGTAGATGAGCGCCAGGACCGCCAGTGCGACAATGCCGAACCAGAGCAGGGGGGAGCCGAAGCCGCCGCCGCTGCCAGTGCCGCCGGAACCGCGACCGCCGCCGAACAGGCCGCCGAGCTTGTCCTGCATGCGCTTGACGACTTCGTCTAGATCCGGCGGACCGTCATCGCGCGAGCGACGGCCCCAGGGGTCCTTGTCGTCCCCGTCGGGGTCATTCCAACCCATTCAATCAGCTCCAGTGTTTCGTGAATTCGCGTGTGCTGTGTCGGTGCAGGGGTTGCGGGCCAGATCCTGCGGAAAGCGGGCCGATTGTACGGGGAGGCTTACGGGGCTGCAACTTGCGGACTTATGCAAGACCGCGTTTCAGCTTGGGTTTTTCACTCGCTGATTTCCACCTCGGGCGCG
>CAYGQN010000193.1:0-8133 GCA_964351795.1 uncultured Gammaproteobacteria bacterium | reverse complement strand
GGACACCCACCGATTGCACCAGGCCCCCGGCCACGCCAGCGTGGTCGAGGCGCCGCTGCTGGTCGGATACAACGCCCTGGCGGCGGGGAGTCCGTGCACTCAATTCTGCCGCATGCGCTCGTCGAAGCGGCGCAGCATCGAAGGTAACCCAACGGCATGAGCCGCGGAGCCCCTGTATCCGTGCATCCGCGCCAGCCAGGACTGCTATGCTGCGGACTCAAGATTCTCCCGAATGATTCTTGGGTGACGTGCGGCGATTTTAAGCAACGCCAGTGCCGGGCCGTCGGGCTTCCTGCGGCCTTGCTCCCAGTTCCGGAGGGTATGGACACTAATCTCCATGGCACGAGCGAAGTCCGCCTGGCTGAGCCCCACGAAACGTCTCAGAGCAGCAATATCTTCTCCGGAGGCCACGCCTCCAGTTACAAGCCGCGCGCGTAGTTTCGCCGGGATGGCGCTATTGAACTGCTTGTCTGAAATCTCTGGGATGTCACTCATCTGCCTCTATCCATATGCTCGCGGAAGCGTTCGCGCTCTCGCCTTGTTGCGCATATAACCGGGACAGCCATCGACTGCCTGGCCAACGAGACCGTTCATGAGGGTTCAGCTTGTCCTGCGCACTCTCGCTGATTCCGGGGGCGGAGCCGACGCGAAACCTGCCTGTCCCGCACCATGGCCGCGGATCGTCCTGGTGCGCGGGCGCCCTGTTTTGGCTCGTGCCGGCCGGCACAATGGTCGGCCCCTTGCAGTGAACTTCACGGCGTTACCACCAGCTGGACCCGGCACGCGAATTGCGACCCGGTGCGCAAGCAGGTTGACCGAACCGGAAGACATCACATGAACATCCCGCCAGCACCGCAGGCCGAACGCCCCATGCACAACAAACCAGCTGTCGATATTGTCATCACCCTGGCCCTGGTAATGCTCTCGGGCGCATGGCCGGCGTCAGCAGCGCCGGCGGCCAGTTGGCCTGCCGCTTGCGAGCAGCCGGCCTCGCGAGCCCACGGGCAGCACCTCGCAGCGAATGCGGACAACGTCCACTGGGGCTATTACAGCCGCTCGCTGGCGCCGGTACTGACCGTGCAATCGGGCGCTATCGTTACCATTGATACGCTGACGCACCACGCCGGCGATGATCACGCCCGCATGATTGCCGGCGACGCGGATGCCGAGAGCGTGTTCGCCTGGTCGCCGAGCGGCAAGCGCATCGATCGCCGTGGTGCAGGCCCCATGGATGCTTCGGCCTTCGGCCGCGGCGCCGGGGAGGGGCAGGGGGTGCACATCCTGACCGGCCCTGTGTTTGTCTGCGGGGCCCGGCCCGGCGATGTGCTCGAGGTGCAGATCCTGGATGTCCGCCCGCGGCCCGCGGCCAGCCCGGAATTCCGGGGCCGTACCTTCGGCTCGAATGCGGCCGCCTGGTGGGGCTTCCATTACCAGGACCTCATCGAAGCGCCGAAGCCGCGCGAGGTCATCACCATCTATGACATCGACAGCACCGGGCGCCGCAACTGGGCCCGCGCGGTCTACAGCTTTCGCTGGACACCGCAGACCGACCCGTCCGGCGTCGTGCACGAAACCATCGATTACCCGGGCGTCATCGTCGACCATTCCACCACCCAAAGGGATTTCGACACGCTCGCGGGTATCCGCGTGCCGCTGCGCTTGCATTTCGGCAGCATGGGCGTGGCGCCCGCCGAGGCGGACATGGTGGATTCGGTGCCCCCGTCCTACACCGGTGGCAACATAGACGACTGGCGTGCCGGCAGCGGTGCCACGATGTACCTGCCGGTGGCCGTGGACGGCGCCCTGTTCTCCGTTGGCGATCCGCACGCCTCGCAGGGCGACTCCGAATTGAGCGGAACAGCCATCGAGACATCGCTGACGGGAACATTCAAACTGGTGCTGCACCGTGGCGATGCGCTGCGGGGCACCCTCGTCGAGGGCCTGGATTACCCGCTGCTGGAAACCGGGGACGCCTGGGTGGTTCACGGTTTCAGTTTCCCGAACTACCTGCAGGCCCTCGGAGCCGACGCGCAGAAGGCCATCTATGGCGAATCGTCGCTGGATGCGGCCATGCGCGACGCCTTCCGCAAGATGCGCCACTTCCTGATGACCGTGCACGGGCTGAGCGAGGACGAAGCCATTTCCTTGCTGTCGGTGGCGGTGGATTTCGGGGTCACGCAGGTGGTGGATGGCAACTGGGGCGTGCATGCGACGCTGCCGAAGGCCATCTTCCCGGCGCGCGACTACAAGCCGGCGCCGGCAGACGTGCAGGCGCCGGGCCGCAGACCCTGATGCCGGCCCGCTGCCGCGGCAGGCCGCCGGCCGGCCTCGCGGGGCTCGCCGTCGGCGTGGGATTGCGGGTTTGGACGGTGTGCTTTCAGGGTCTGCCTGATGCGTGGCCGCGGCGGCCTGCCGCTAGGGTAGGGAACCGCCACTGAGCCGTCTCGCGCCCGCCGCGAAAAGCCCACGAGAACCCTGATGATTGTTGCAGAGCCGCACCCCCGTGAGGCCGACCGACTCGCCGCCCTGCACGAACTGGCGATCCTCGATACCGCCGAGGAGGCGGCCTACGACGAACTCGCCGGCCTGGCGGCGCGGCTGCTGGATACCCCTGTTGCCCTGGTAAGCCTGGTGGACGAGGCCCGTCAGTGGTTCAAGGCCCGCCACGGCCTGGACACCGTGCAGACCCCGCGGGATGCGGCCTTCTGCGCCCATGCGATTCTCGCCCCCGGGGCGCCGCTGGTGGTCGAGGATGCCAGCGCTGACCCCCGCTTTGCCAACAATCCCCTGGTCACCGGTGCCCCGCATGTGCGTGCCTATGCCGGCATGGCACTCAGCGCGCCCGGCTCCGGCCTGCCGCTGGGCACGCTGTGCGTGCTGGGGGATACCCCGCGCTGCTTCACCCCGGCGCAGCTGCAGGACCTGCAGCTGCTGGCCCGGCAGGTGGAGCGTTTGCTGCAGCTGCGCTACGACAACCTGGAAATCCAGCGCAAGAACCATGCGCTGGCCCATGCCTCCGACGCCAAGAGCCGCTTCCTGGCCGCCATGAGCCACGACATCCGCACGCCTATGAACGGCATCCTGGGTGCGGCGGAACTCATGCAGCACGAGCCCCTGCCGGATCGGGCCAGGGAGCTGCTGGGCACCTTGCAGGCCTGCGGTCGATCGCTGTTGTCGCTGGTGGACAACGTGCTCGACCTGGCGCGGATCGAGGCCGGTGGCGTGGTGCTGGAGGACGAGTCGATCAGCCTGGAGACCATGCTCGCCGATGTGCTGGCCGCGGTGCGGCAGGTGGCAAGCGACAAGGGCCTGGAGCTGGAGATCACCAGCAAGGCGCTGCCGCGCGTGGTGCGTGGTGATGCAAGGCGGCTGCGACAGGTGCTGCTGAACCTGGTGGGCAATGCGGTGAAGTTCACTGAACACGGGCGCGTGGCGCTGCACGCGCAGCCGACCGACGACGGGCTGGTGCGTTTCGAGATCAGCGATACCGGCGCCGGCATCGACGCCCAGGACATCCGCCGGCTGGGCCAGCCGTTCGTCCAGGTTGGCAAGCCGGTTGCCGCGCATGCCAGCGGGTCGGGCCTGGGCCTGAGCATCGTCAACTCGCTGCTCGATGCCATGGGCGGGCGGCTGAGCGTGACCAGCTCGCCCGGCCAGGGCAGCCGCTTCATCGTGGAGCTGCCCCTGCAGCTCGGTGAATCAGGCCGCGACCGCGGCGCCGACGTGGCCAGGGCCACCGAGGCGACACCCGCGTCCCTGGCCATGCGCGTGCTGGTGGTGGACGATGATGCCGTCAACCGGCGGGTCATCGAGGCGATGCTGCAACGCCTCGGGGTGGACGTGGTCCTGGCCGATTCCGGCGAGGCCGCGCTCACCCATGACTGGTACGCCTTCGACCTGGTGCTGATGGACTGCCACATGCCGGGCATCGACGGCCTGGAAACCACGCGCCGCTGGCGGGCCCGGGAGACCGGTGCCGCCGTGCCGGTGTTCGCCCTGACGGCCGATGCCCTGCTGGAGAATCGCACCGCCTGCTTCGATGCCGGCATGGACGATTTCCTGACCAAGCCCATCACCCTGGAAGAACTGCGCCGGGCCCTGCACAAGGTCGCGCCGCCGCCCGAAGTCCAGCTGGCCAGTAACTGAGCCCGGCCGCAGGCGCGGCATCAACCGACCGCGCCGTCGCTGTGCATACGCGGTAGGCGGTGTCCGCCCGGACTCGCTACGGGCGTGCGCCAGTTCGGTGCGGCCTCGCGCTCCCGCCCTGTTGCAGCCCCGCTGTCGCCGTGGTCCGGCCGCAGCCCCCGATCGCGTGCGTCCTGCCGGTCGCATCGCCGACCCCGTGCGGTTAATGTATGGACATTCGGGGGGCACAGGAATCGGGGACAGGCATGCACAGGGTAGGCGTTGATGTGGGAGGAACCTTCACGGACCTGATACTGGAGTCCGTGAACGATGGGCAGCGCAGCGTCACGGTACACAAGGTGCCGAGCACGCCGGAGGACCAGTCGCTCGCCGTGTGTCGCGGTGTGACCGAAATCTGCGCCATGGCCGGCGTGCAGACGAGCGATCTGTCGCTCATCGTGCATGGCACCACGGTGGCAACCAACACCGTCATCGAACACGATGGTGCCGTGGTCGGCATGCTCACCACGCGGGGCTACCGTGACCTGCTGCACATGGCGCGGCACAAGCGGCCGCACAATTTCTCGCTGCAGTTCGAACTGCCCTGGCAGACCAACCCCATGGTGCGGCGGCGCAACCGCCTGCCGATCACCGAGCGCATCATGCCCCCGGACGGGCGCATCGAGGTGGCGCTGGACGAGGACGAGGTCAGGGCCGCCGCGCGCCTGCTGCACGAGCGCGGGATCCGCTCCATCGTCATCGGCTTCCTGTTCTCGTTCATCAACGATGCCCACGAGCAGCGTGCCAAGGCCATCGTGCTGGAGGAGATCCCCGACGCCTACGTGCACTGCTCGTCCGAGGTGGTGAACGTCATGCGCGAGTACGAGCGCCTGTCCACGGCCGCCATGAACGCCTTCATCGGCCCGCGCGTGGCCAACTACCTCAGCCGCCTGGAGTCGCGCCTGGCCGAGGCCGGGGTGCGCGCGCCCATTCGCGTGATGCAGTCCAACGGCGGCGTGGGCACCATCGAGACCTGCTCCAGCCGCGCAGTCACCATCCTCATGTCGGGCCCGGCCGGTGGCGTCATCGGTGGCCGCTGGGCGGGCGAGATGTCCGGCACCGGCAACCTCATCACTGTGGACATCGGTGGTACCTCCGCCGACATCAGCGTCATTCCCGGTGGCCAGGTGCGCATCAAGAATCCGCGCGACACGCAGGTGAACGGTTACCCGGTGCTCACCCCGATGATCGACCTGCAGACCATCGGCGCCGGCGGCGGCTCCATCGCCCACATCGATGCCGGCGGCGCCTTTCGCGTGGGGCCGCGCTCGGCCGGCGCTGCGCCCGGGCCGGCCTGTTACGGCAACGGCGGCGATGAGCCCACCGTCACGGATGCGCAGGTGGCCCTGGGCCGGCTGGACCCGGACCAGTTCCTGGGCGGTGATCTCAGCATCGACCCGGCCCTGGCGCGCGCGGCCATCGAACGGCACCTGTGCGGCCCGCTCGACATGAGCGTCAACGAGGCGGCGCTCGGCATCATCCGCATCATCAATTCCAACATGGCCCTGGCCATCCGCGCCGATTCGGTTGCCCGCGGGGTGGACCCGCGCGAGTACGCGCTGATGCCCTTCGGCGGCGCTGGCCCCCTGCATGGCGTGGCACTGGCCGAGGCCGTGGCGGCCCGCGAGGTCATCGTGCCGCCCGCGCCCGGCATTACCGCCGCCATCGGCCTGCTGGCCACCAACATGCAGTACGAGTTCACCTGCGCGGCCATGGTCGACCTGTCGGCCGCCGGCACACCGTCACTGAGCAGCGCCGCGCACGAGCAGGACTACGGCCATGCCTTCCCTGAAACGCCGGTGGAGGTAGTGACGCTGCGCGTGATCGGCTGGGCGCCGGCGGAGACCATCCGCTGGCCGGAACTGCCCGCCGGTGGCGAAACCAACCCGGCCGCGGCGCTGATGTACTCGCGCACGACGGTGTTCGACAACGGCCAGGCGGTGGAAACACCGCGCTACGCGCGCGAGCGCCTGGCCGCCGGAGACCGGGTTACCGGCCCGGCGATGGTCATACAGCACAACTCGACGTCGCTGGTGCCACCGGGCTATGCCGCCACGGTCAGCCGGCACGGCAACCTGCACATCGGCAGGACGGCATGAGCGCGCGGGCCAGCCTTGGCCGGCGCGCCCGCACAGGGCAGAGGAGGACACGAGCATGAGCCGGACGGATATCGACCCGATTACGCTGCAGGTCATCAGCGGTGCGCTGAACACCATCGCCAGGGAAATGGCGCACGTGCTGTACCGCATGTCCTACTCCTCGATCATCCGTGAATCCGAGGACCTCGGCGCCGGCCTGTTCGACGCGCAGTTCAATACCCTGTGCGAATCCGATTCCACGCCGATGCACATCGGTTCCCTGCCCGGCTACCTGCGCGGCATCCAGGCGACGATGGAAGGGGAGTGGGAGCCGGGCGACATCATCATTCACAACCATCCCTACCACGGCGCCAGCCACTCACCGGACATCGCCGTGGTGGCGCCGGTGTTCTGCGATGGCGAGCTGTTCGGCTTCTCGGCCAACACGGCCCACCACGTGGATATCGGGGCGGCCACGCCCGGCCTCATCATCGATGTGGCCGACGTGTATGCCGAGGGCATGCTGTTCGCCGGAATCAAGTTGTACGAGCGCGGCAAGCTCAACCGGGCGCTGTGGCAGTTCATCCGCAGCAACACGCGGGCGCCGGGCCAGGTCATGGGGGACCTGGAGGCGCAGCTGGCATCGGCCGAGCTCGGGGTGCGCCGCTTCAGCGAGTTGATCGACACCTGGGGCGCGGACACCGTGCGCACGGCCTGCAACGAGCTGATGGATTACTCCGAGCGCGTGCTGCGCGGGCGCCTGGCGGCCATTCCCGACGGCGAGTACAGCGCCGAGGGCTTCTTCGACGACGATGGTCGCAACCGCGGCGTCAACCTGCCCATCAAGGTGACGGTGCGCATCGAGGGCGACAGCGCCGAGGTGGACCTGACCGGCTCATCGCCACAGGTGCCAACGGCCTTCAATGTGCCCTTCGACGGCTCCACCAAGGTGGCCTGCTACTACGCCTTCCGCGCCTTGCTGATGGACACCTTCACCCACAGCGAGGACGTGCCGCAGAACGAGGGCTCGTTCCGGCCCATCAGCATCAAGGCGCCGGAGGGCAGCATCTTCAACCCCACCTTTCCCAATGCCGCCGAGGCGCGCTTCTCGCAGATCCAGCGCATTGTCGACTGCATCATCCGGGCGCTGGCCCCGGTCCTGCCGGACAATGTCACTGCGGGCAATTCGGCAACGCTGTCCTTCGCCGCCTACTCCGGCCTGCGCGACAGCGGTGACATCTGGGTGTTCATCGAGGTCAATGAAGGCTCCTACGGCGGCCGGCCGGGCAGCGACGGGCCGGACTCCATCGACTGCCTGATGGCCAACACGCGCAACAATCCGATCGAGGACCTCGGCATGCACCTGCCGTTGTTCTGTGATCGCTACGAGCTGCGCGACGATGTGTTCCCGGCGGCAGGCAAGTATCGCGGTGGCATCGGCGTGGTGAAAACGCAGCGCTTTCTCTCCGACGGGGTGATGACGCACGAATCCGATCGTCACGAGGACCGCCCCTGGGGGCTGCTCGGTGGCGAGCCGGGCCATGGCGGGCGCGTGATCCGCTACAACATCAGTGCACCGGATGCCCGCGAGGAGATTCCGGCCAAGTTCTCCGGCCTGCCGATGCGGCGCGGCGACTGCATGGAGATCCGCACGCCCTGCGGGGGTGGCTACGGGGATCCACTGGAGCGTGATCCGGCGCTGGTGCGCGAGGATGTGCTCGATGATTTCTGCACTATCGAGCACGCCTTTGCCGTGTACGGCGTGGTGATGGACGACACGCTGGTGGTGGACCTGCCGGCCACCGAGGCGCGCCGCGCGGAGCTGCGCCGCCAGAGCGCCTGACGCGCCCTGCCATATTCCACCCCCGCC
>CAYGQN010000192.1:0-8157 GCA_964351795.1 uncultured Gammaproteobacteria bacterium | reverse complement strand
CTTTGCGAACGGCTCACCATCATCGGCATCGGCCTTATCGGCGGCTCGCTGGCGCGCGCCGTCCGGCGCGGCCGCCTGGCGGGCTCCATCACCGCCTGCAGCCCGGACCCGGAAGAGCTGGCCCGGGCTCGGGCGCTCGGCATCGTCGACAATACGGCAACCGATCCGGCAGCCGCCGTGGCCGGTGCGCAGCTGGTGGTGGTGGCGGTGCCGGTGCGCGCCATGGACGCGGTGTTCGCCGCCATTGCACCTGCCCTGGCGCCCGACGCGGTGGTTACCGATGCCGGCAGCACCAAGTTATCGGTCATCGAGGCGGCACGCGCACAGCTGGGCCCGCACTTCAGCCGCTTCGTCGGCGCGCATCCCATTGCCGGCACCGAGGCGAGCGGGGTGGATGCCGGTTTCGACAGCCTGTTCGATGACCGGGTTGCCGTGCTGACGCCGCTGGCCGAAACCGACGCCGGGGCGATTGCACTGGTCGAACACCTCTGGCGTGGTGTCGGGGCCCGACCGGAGCGCCTCGCTCCGGCGCTGCACGACGAAATCCTCGCCGCCACCAGCCATCTGCCGCACCTGCTTGCCTTCACGCTGGTGGACGAACTCGCCCGGCACCGGGACGCACGTGCCCTGTTCCGCTACGCCGCCGGCGGCTTTCGCGACTTCACCCGCATCGCCTCCAGCAACCCCCTGATGTGGGCCGATATCGCCATTGCCAACCGTGACGCCCTGCTGCGCGAGGTGCACGGCTACATCGCCGCCCTCAGCGCGGTGGCCGCGGATCTCGACCGCGGGGATCATGCCGCCCTGGTCGCCGCCTTCAGCCGGGCCCGCGATGCCCGTGATACCTGCCTGCCGGCGCTCGCCGGACGCCCGGAGGGAGCTGCATGATTCGCTGGCAGATCGCCCCGGGCGGCTGCCTGCGGGGCACCGTGCGCGTCCCGGGCGACAAGTCCGTGTCCCACCGGGCGCTGATGCTGGCCGCCATCGCCTCGGGCCAGACCCGCATCCGCGACATGCTTGCCGGCGAGGACGTGCTGGCGACCCTCGCGGCGATGCAGGCGCTGGGGGTGGACATCGTGCGGGAGAGCGACACGGTCACCTGCGTCCAGGGCGTTGGCGGCACTGGCCTGCGGACGCCCGTGGCCGCGCTGGATCTTGGCAATTCAGGCACCTCCATGCGATTGCTCAGCGGCCTCCTCGCCGGCGCCGGAGTCGCTGCGACGCTGACCGGGGATGCTTCCCTGCAACGCCGGCCCATGCGCCGGGTCACCGAGCCGCTGGCGCTCATGGGCGCCGACATCGGCGCCAGCGAAACCGGCACCGCCCCGCTGCGGATCCGGGCCGGCCAGCGGCTGCGGGGCATCGACTACACCCTGCCGGTGGCCAGTGCCCAGGTGAAATCGGCGCTGCTGCTGGCCGGGCTGTTTGCCGAGGGCCGGACCCGCGTCACCGAGCCGGCGCCCACCCGCGACCACACCGAGCGCATGCTCGCGCACTTCGGCGTCCGGCTCGAGCACGACGGGTCCACCGTGGGGATCCACGGCGGGCAGAGGCTGGTCGGCGCCGACATCCGGGTGCCGGCGGACCTGTCCTCGGCGGCCTTTTTCCTGGTGGGCGCCAGCATCGCCCCCGGTTCGGACCTGCTGCTGCGCGATGTGGGCATGAACCCCACCCGCACCGGGGTGCTCGATATCCTGCGGGCCATGGGCGCCAGGATCGACGTGCTCAACCCGCGCGAATTCGGCACCGAACCGGTGGCCGATCTGCATGTCACCGCCGCGCCGCTGCGGGGTATCGCAATCCCCGAGGAACTGGTACCGCTCGCCATCGACGAGTTCCCGGTGCTGCTGGTCGCCGCCGCCTGCGCCGAGGGGGAAACCGTGCTGACCGGGGCCGGGGAGCTGCGGTTCAAGGAAAGCGACCGCATCGGGGCTGTGGCAACCGCGCTACAGGCCCTCGGCATCGATGCCGAGCCACGCCCGGACGGCATGCGGGTCCGCGGTGGCCGCCCGCATGCCGGTACCGTCAACAGCCATGGCGACCATCGCATCGCCATGGCCTTTGCCATCGCCGCACTCGCGGCCGATGGCCCGGTCCGCATCGATGACTGCGCCAATGTGGCCACCTCGTTCCCCGGCTTCGAGGCGCTGGCCGGCGAGGCCGGACTGGTGATCGAGGCGGCCGCAGGGTGAGCGAGGCGGCGGTTCCGGTCATCACGGTGGATGGGCCGAGCGGCACCGGCAAGGGCACCCTGTGCGTTGGCCTGGCCACCGGGCTCGGTTGGCATCTGCTCGACAGCGGTGCGCTCTACCGGGCCACGGCGGTCGCGGCCCGCGACGCCGGTACCGCCCTGGACGACGAGGCCGGCCTGGCCGCGCTGGCAGGGACGATGGCACTGGAGTTCCGCGTCGACGAGGCCGATGGCATCCGCGTTTTGTTGGATAAACGCGACATTACCGACGAACTCCGGACCGAGGAGTGCGCCCGCGGCGCCTCGACGGTGGCCGCGGTGCCCGCGGTGCGGGACGCATTACTGGCCATGCAGCGCGCATTCCGGCGTCCCCCGGGCCTGATTGCCGACGGCCGCGACATGGGTACGGTGGTTTTCCCGGACGCCGGGCTCAAGATTTTCCTGGTGGCCAGCCCCGAGGAGCGTGCCCGCAGGCGATATAAGCAGTTGAAGCAAAAAGGGTTGGATGTTAATCTCGCGCGGCTTTCGAAGGACATAGCCCAGCGTGACGAGCGCGACAGTTCACGCAGTGTATCGCCGTTGAGGCCTGCCCGGGATGCCGTGGTGCTCGATACCACCGGGATCAACATCGACACCGTACTGGAGACAGTACGCGGTTTGATCGCGCAACGCGGCCTGAAAGACATTTGAAACCAACATGGCGACCGACTGACAGTGCGGCCCGGTGTAGTTTGCCGGTTCGCCACAGCGGCAACGTCTTTGCCAACGCATAGATGAGTGAGATGGTTGAATATGAGTGAGAGCTTTGCCGAGCTGTTTGAACAAAGCCAGGTCGAACACAAGATGCGTCCCGGGGCGATTTTCTCCGGAACCGTCGTTGAAATTGGCCAGGATTTCGTTGTTGTCAACGCAGGACTGAAGTCGGAGGGCATCATCCCGACAGATCAGTTCTACGATGACAACGGGGTGCTGGAAGTCCAGGTCGGGGACGAGGTCGACGTGGCCCTCGACGCGGTCGAGGACGGCTTTGGCGCAACCCGCCTGTCGCGCGAGAAGGCCAAGCGGGCCAAGGCGTGGCAGCGGATCGAGGAGGCCTTCGAAGCCGGCGAGAACGTCACCGGCGTCATCAGCGACAAGGTCAAGGGCGGTTTCACCGTCGACATCGAAACCGTGCGGGCTTTCCTGCCGGGCTCGCTGGTCGACATCCGTCCGGTGCGCGACACCAGCTACCTCGAGGGCAAGCCGCTCGAGTTCAAGGTCATCAAGGTGGATCGCCGGCGCAACAACGTCGTCGTGTCCCGCCGTGCCGTCGTCGAGAGCGAGTACTCCGCCGAGCGCGAAGCGCTGCTGGAGAACCTCTCCGAGGGCAGCATCACCAAGGGTATCGTCAAGAACCTCACCGATTACGGCGCGTTCATCGACCTCGGTGGCATCGACGGCCTCCTGCATATCACCGACATGGCGTGGAAGCGGGTCAAGCACCCCTCGGAAATCGTCAACATCGGCGACGAGCTGGAAGTGAAGGTGCTCAAGTTCGATCGCGAGCGCATGCGCGTGTCGCTCGGCCTGAAGCAGCTGGGCGAAGACCCGTGGGTCGATCTCGGCCGCCGCTACCCGGAGAGCGCCCGCCTGTTCGGCAAGGTCACCAACATCGCCGACTACGGCTGCTTCGTGGAAATCGAGGAAGGCGTGGAAGGCCTCGTGCACGTCTCGGAGATGGACTGGACCAACAAGAACGTCCACCCCTCCAAGATTGCCCATCTCGGCCAGGAGGTCGAGGTCATGGTGCTCGATATCGACGAGGAGCGCCGCCGCATCTCGCTGGGCATGAAGCAGTGCATGCCCAATCCCTGGGAGGAGTTCGCCGCCCGCTTCAACAAGGGCGACAACGTCTCCGGCACCATCAAGTCGATCACCGATTTCGGGGTGTTCATCGGCCTGGAAGGTGGCATCGATGGCCTGGTCCACCTGTCCGACCTGTCCTGGACGGAGCCCGGCGAGGAAGCCGTGCGCCGCTATGCCAAGGGTGACGAACTCGACACGGTCGTGCTGGCCGTGGACGCCGAGCGCGAGCGCATCTCGCTGGGCGTGAAGCAGCTCGAACGCGACCCGATGTCCAGCTATCTCTCCCAGCACGAGAAGGGCTCGGTCGTGAAGGGCACCATCGTCAGCGTCGACGCCAAGGGCGCCGTCGTGGATCTCGGCGACGGCGTGGAAGGCACGATTCGCGCTTCCGAACTCTCGCGTGAGCGCGTCGACGACGCCCGCAAGTTCCTCAGCGAGGGCGACGAACTGGAGGCCATGTTCGTCGGTGTCGACCGCAAGAAGCGCAGCATCACCCTGTCGGTCAAGGCGAAGGACGCCGAAGAGGAAGCAGCAGTCGTTCAGGAATACGCCAGCGACCCCGAGTCGGGTACGACGAAGCTCGGCGACATTCTGCGCAAGCAGCTGGACGGGCAGGGCTGACGGTCAGGTTTGACCGGCCGCTGATGCGCTCTGACATCAGCGGCCGGTAAATACCGGGCGGAGACGGGGCGTGAGACCCCGCTCCGGACGCGATACTGGCAAGGCTTGGGGAGTACGATGACAAAGTCTGAACTCATCGAGAGACTGGTCCGCAGGCAGGCTCAGCTCGGCTACAAGGATGTCGAACTCGCCGTCAAGACGATGCTCGAACACATGGCCGGCACCCTTGCCTCAGGGGATCGCATCGAGATCCGGGGTTTCGGCAGTTTCTCCCTGCATTACAGGCCGCCGCGTGTCGGACGCAACCCGAAGTCCGGCGAGCCGGTGTCCCTGCCGGCCAAGTATGTGCCGCATTTCAAACCCGGCAAGGAACTGCGGGAGCGGGTGAACGAGAGTGCTTCGATACCTATCCGGGAAGCCGGCCAGTAACGCCAGCCGCGCTGTCAGCGTTCACGCCGGCGGCCGCCCAGCTGGGCGCTGCACCGGTGCCAGTGCACACAAGCTCCGGCCAGACGAGGACCATCGACCGTGAAGAAATTGCTGTCCCGTGTCGGGGCCCTGGCATTCCTGCTGTTCCTTATCGTCGTGTTCATCACCGGTGTGCTGTTTCATGCCCATAACAGCGGCAGCGTGACCATCGACCTCTACGTCCGTACGATACAAACACCGGTTTCCTACCTGGTCGTTGGCGCGATGATCATCGGCGCCTGTCTTGGCTGGCTGGCTGCGCTGTTTCCGCTGCTGGTGATGCAGGGTCGCCTGCATGCCCTGAAGCGGCGGCAGAGCCTGACCGAGAAGGAACTGGAGGCCTTGCGAACGCTACCGTTCCGCGATGCTGACTGAGCTGACGGCCGGCTCCATCCCCTGGCTGCTCATCCCCGTGGCACTGCTGCTCGGCTGGTACGCCGGGGGCAGGCGCCGGCGTTCCGGCCGGCGCCGGCAACGCCAGGGTCGCGACCAGGGCCGTTCACTGGCGCCGGATTACTTCCGCGGCCTGAACTACCTTCTGAACGAGCAACCCGACAAGGCCATCGAGGTGTTCATCAACCTGCTCGACGTCGACAGCGAGACGGTGGAGACGCACCTGGCGCTCGGCAACCTGTTCAGGCGCCGCGGCGAGGTCGACCGGGCCATCCGGATTCACCAGAACCTCATCGCCCGACCCAACCTCAGCAACGAGCAGCGGGGCGAGGCCGTACTCGAGCTCGGCATGGACTACATGCGCTCGGGCCTGCTCGATCGCGCCGAGAGCCTGTTCCGGGAGCTGCTGGATTCCAACCTGCATGTGGAGCCGGCCCTGCGGCAGCTGGTGCTCATCTACCAGCAGGAGCAGGACTGGGATCGTGCGATCGAGTTCGCCCGCCGGCTGCAGCAGGTTGGCGGCGGTGATCAGAATCCGCGCATCGCGCATTTCGAGTGTGAGAAGGCCGAGATTGCCCTTGGCAACGGGGCGCTTGCCCGCGGCCGGGCGGCGGTGGCCCGGGCCCTTGCAGTCGACCCGGCCTGTGTCCGGGCAAGCCTCATCGAGGCCCGAATCGCTGCCTCGGAGCGCCGCTACGACGACGCCATCAAGGCACTGCAGCAGATCGAGCACCAGGACCCGGACTTCCTGCCAGAGGCCTTCCCGCATATCGTCGCCTGTTACCGTGCCAGCGGCCGGCTCGATGCGCTGAAGGGATACCTGCAGGCCCTGCGCAAGCGCCATCGCGGTATCACCCCGGTGCTGCTGCTGGCGGATCTCGCGGCCGAGACCGGCGATACGGAGGCGGCGCTGGAATACCTGCGCGCGGAAATGGAACGCCGGCCGACAGTGCGGGGCCTGGCGCGGTTCGTACGCTACGGCATGGTTGCCGCGGAAGGTGAATTGCGCGAACAGCTCGAGCTGATTCATGCCCTGACCCGTGATCTGCAGGCCGACCGCATCACCCACCGCTGCAATGTCTGCGGCTTCTCCGGCCGGGCACTGCACTGGCAATGCCCTGGCTGCAAAGGCTGGAATACCGTCAAACCCATACATGGAATCGAAGGTGAGTGAACCCAGAATCATTGTCGCGCTGGATTTTCCCGGCGAGCACGAGGCCCTGCGTTGTGTGGAGGGGCTGGACCCGGCCCGGTGCCGGCTGAAGGTGGGCAAGGAACTGTACACCCGCTGTGGCCCGGCCATCGTCCGGCGTCTGCGCGAGGCCGGTCACGAGGTGTTCCTGGATCTCAAGTTCCATGACATCCCCAACACGGTTGCCGGTGCCTGTGCCGCGGCCGCCGAACTGGGATGCTGGATGGTCAATGTGCACGCCAGTGGCGGGCGCGCCATGCTCGAGGCCGCTGTCGATGCGGTGAAACGCAGCAATCCCGATACCCTGCTGGTGGCCGTGACGGTATTGACCAGCCTCGACGCGGAACAGCTCGCGGAGGTCGGTTTCAACGAGCCCCCGGACGTCCTGGTGCAGCGCCTGGCGGCGCTCGCGCAGGACTGCGGACTGGACGGTGTGGTCTGCTCGGCCCGGGAGGCGGGGATGCTGCGTGCCGCGCGCGGTGCCGGCTTCTGCCTGGTGACCCCGGGGATCCGGCCGTCCGAGTCCGGCCAGGATGACCAGCGTCGGGTGGCCACCCCGGCAGGGGCGATCGCCGCCGGGGCGAGTTACCTGGTTGTCGGCAGGCCCATCACGCGGGCCGCTGATCCCGGCGCGGCACTGGCTGCCATCGACGCCGCCATTGCCGGCCTGTGATGGCCGGCTCCAGACCCGAGCGGATGCGATCATGGCAGTGAACCCGGAGCCGGCCGACGACTGCGCCGTCCTCGAACCCGTCCTGCCCGGCCCCGGGCAGGGCATTGCCTGGCGCAGCCTGCATGGTGCCGCCCGGGCGATGGCAGTGGCCGGCGCGGCGCGAGCGCATGGTGGCTGCACGGTGGTGGTCACGCCCGACACGCTCACCAACGAACGCATGGAGCAGGCGTTGCGCTTCTTCCTGCGCGACACGCCCGGCGCCGTGGTCAACGCCTACCCGGACTGGGAAGTGCTGCCTTACGACCGCTTCTCGCCCTACCAGGACATCATCTCGCAACGCCTGGCCTGCCTGGCCGGGCTGGCTCGTCCCGGCCTGCGGGTGGTGGTGGTGTCCATCGCCACCCTGCTGCACCGGCTCGCACCGCCGGCCTTCGTGCAGGGCAACAGCTTCATGCTCGCGCGCGGCGACCGCATCGATCCCACCGCCTTCAGCACGCGTCTGACCGAGGCCGGTTATCGGCGGGTGCCGCAGGTGATGGAACACGGGGACTACGCCTCGCGCGGTGCCATCATCGACGTTTTTCCCATGGGGGCCGCCCGGCCGTTCCGCCTCGACCTGTTCGATGAGGATATCGACGGGATACGGCTGTTCGATCCGGAAACCCAGCGCACGCTGGAGGCCGTGGACGAGCTGCGGCTGCTGCCGGCGCGCGAATTTCCCCTGACGGACGATGCCGTGGCCTGCTTCCGCCGCCAGTGGCGGCAGCGCTTCCC
>CAYGQN010000191.1:0-8171 GCA_964351795.1 uncultured Gammaproteobacteria bacterium | reverse complement strand
TCGGTGCCGCGACAGCCGGCAACGGCGGCCTTGTCGGGCATGTGGATGGGGTTGGTGGCGCTGGTGGCGCCGCCGCTGAGCAGCGGCCCGAGGCGGGCTTCCTGCTCGGGGTGCGAGGATTCCACCAGCACGACGCCGGCCACTTCCTGCGGATACCGGCTGGCGTACTCCTGCACGATCAGGCCGCCGAAGGAGTGGCCCACCAGCACGTAGGGGGCCTGCTCGCCGGCCAGCCGCAGCAGCTCGCGCAGTTCGCTGACGATCTGCGTACTGGTGCGCGGCAGCGGACCGGGGTCGCTCCAGCCATAACCGGCGCGATCATAGGCACAGCTGCGGTAGCCCGTTGGCAAGGCCGCCTGGATGTCGCGCCAGTCATCGGATGAGCCGCCCAGACCGGCCTCGAACACCACGGTGCGCTGGCCCTCGCCCTGGCAGACCATGTGCAGGCGATGGGTCTGCAGGCTGAAGAAGCGGCCGGCGGGACCGCCGAACCCCGCGGGCATGTCGGCACCGGCGGCCGCGCCATCGGCGGCGGCCGGCAGCGTGCAGGGCAGGCCGACGGCGATGGCCGTCAGTACGATTCTGGCGATGGTTCTCACAGGCTGTGCAACTCCATGACGAGCGCGCCCTCCGACAGCGCGCTGTGGGTGGTGGACTCATGCAGTTCCGCGCGCACCAGGCCGACGCCGGGCGCATACCAGCGCCGCATCTGCACCGACACCTGGGTCTGTCCGACGTAGTTGCCGGCATTGGCGCTGACCGTGCCGCTGCCGCTGACCAGCAGGCAGCGCGTGAAGCGACCGGCCGGCACCTGCACGGTGCTGTCGTCGGATTCGATGGTCAGCTCCACCGGCACTTCCACTTCTATGCGATAGCGGGTTTCCTGCGGCGGGCCGATGTTCTCCAGCACCGAGGTGCGCAGGCGGGTGCTGACCGAGCGCCCCGGCTCGGCCGGCAGCGGCAGCTCCAGGCGCGGGAACGGCTCATCCCGCGGGGCCTCGCCGCGGCGACGACGCGCCAGCAGGGCGACGCCCTCGTCCACCTCGCCGTAGTACAGCACGTTGCCGCCGGCACTCTCGCGCGCCACGAGGTAGGCACTGTCACCGGGCTGGATGTTCTGCACGAAATAGCGGAAGCGCTGCACGCCGTCGGTGGTGGTACGCTGCACCGCGTACTCCCAGCGCATGCCGGCCTCGGTGGGGAAATAGCTTGCGTGCTCGCCGCCACAAGCGCCGAGCAACAGCAGCACGAGCGCGGCGCAGGGCAGGGCGATGGCGAGTCGATTGACCATGACAGCGAGCCTGCGACGCCTATCGTGGAAATTTCGTGTACGCGGGAACATGGCCGGCCGGCTGCAGCATTTTTGCGAAAGCCCGTGGCCGGCCCGAGGCCCGCGACCCGTGGTGGAGGACCCCGTGATCGAGCGTATCGACAGCATTGAACGACAGCCCCTGGTGGCGCCGCTGCGGCGGCCGTTCACCATCGCCAGCGGGCGCCTGGAGGCCGTGCGCAATGTCGCGGTGCGGGTCACCCTGGCCGGCGGCGCGAGCGGCTGGGGCGAAATCCCGCTGCTGCCCGGGGTCACGCCGGAAACCGATGCCGTGATCGATGCGCAGTTCCCGCATGTGCGCGACATGCTGCAGGGCTTCAGCTTCGAGGCCTGGCGCGAAGTGTCGCGCCGGCTGGCGCTGCGCTTTGCGGCCTGGCCGGGGCTGCGGGCCGGCGTGGAGATGGCGGTCGTCGATGCGCTGGCGCGTCGGGACGGCGAGCCCCTGTACCGCTGGTTCTGCGGCGAGACGAGCACGCTGCGCACCGACATCACCATCCCGATCTGCCCGCCTGCCGAAGCCGGCGCGCTGGCCGCCGACTACGCCGAACAGGGCTTCGACACCATCAAGACGAAAGTCGGTCTGGATGCCGGGGAGGATCTGGACCGCCTGCGGGCCATCAACGACGCCTTCCCCGGTGTGCGCCTGGTGCTGGATGCCAACTGCGGTTTCACTGCCGGCGCGGCCATGGATTTCTGCGCGGCGCTGGCGCGCGCCGACATCCGGCCAGTGCTGCTCGAGCAACCGGTGCCGCGCGATGACTTCGACGGGCTGGGCCTGGTGAGCCGGGGCTGCGGCCTCGATGTGGCCGCGGACGAGTCCTGCCGCACCGTTGCCGACGCCCGTCGCATCATCGACGAAGCCCTGGCGCCGGTCATCAATATCAAGCTGGCCAAGTCCGGTGTGGCCGAGGCCATGGACATCATCGCCCTGGCGCGCGAGGCCGGCCTGCGGCTGATGATTGGCGGCATGGTGGAAACCCGCCTGGCCATGGGTTTCAGCGCCCACCTGGCGGCGGGCCTGGGCGGATTCGAATTCATCGACCTCGACACGCCGCTGTTGCTGGCCAGCGATCCCGTGGCCGGCGGCTACGCCATGGCCGGGCCCCTCATCGACCTCGCCGGCGCCGGCCCGGGCCTCGGGGCTGCGCCGCACAATACCGGGCAGGCGGCGACGTTCTGAGAGGCTGCCGGCCGCGCACGGCGGTCGCCTGTGAGCGCCCCAGAATGTTGCGTACGTCACACTTTCCCTCTTTCCGGGCTTTCTCAAAACCCCTGCACAGCGTTTGAAACCGCCTTGCTCCGCAGGGGCTTAAGGGTCATGGCCAAGGCGTTGCATTTTGCCAACAATATATACAACACATTGAAACCAAATATCTTTTTTCAACATCTGTTTCGACAAGCCCCGGCAGATTGCGTACAGTACTGCCACGGCAGCAGCGGCTGACGGGCACACAAGACCCGGGCGCCACCGCCGCCGGCCCCGCCTCGCAACCCGCGCTGTATTCCGGCCCGGGCATGAAGCCGGGCGGGCAGAATCAACCCGTGTCGCGATGCTGAGGAGCGAGCACGGGCTCGGCCGGGCAGGACGCCCGGCGGGAACGTCATTTCCGGTCAGGGCCTGTTGTCATCCCGGCAGGCCTGGCTTCAAAGGAGTGTGCCCGCATTGACAGGGCCTGATCGGTCGCCCCCGGCGCCTGAGAGCCCCCCTTGCGCTGCCGGCTGCGAAGGAGGACAGACCATGACCCAGATGGTGAGCAACAACGCAGAGTTGATTCCCGCCGGCGCACGCCGCCTGGCGCCCGAGCGCTTCCGCGTTTACACCGAGCGCAACATGGACGAGCTGGCCTTCCTTGACCGCCTGCCGGCCGAGGCGCGCTTCGACATGCGCGTGGTTGCCAGCGTGCTGCCGTTCCGGGTCAACGAGTACGTCATCGACAACCTCATCGACTGGGACCGCGTGCCCGACGACCCCGTCTTCCAGCTCACCTTCCCGCAGCGGGGCATGCTTGGCGAGGCGGCGTTCGAGCGCATGGCCACCCTGCTGCGCAGCGGGCCGACCGCCCAGGAGATCCGCGCGCTGGCCAACGAGCTGCGCGCCGACCTGAACCCGCACCCGGCCGGGCAGCAGACCCTGAACGTGCCGCGGCTGGACGGCCGGCCGCTGGAAGGCATGCAGCACAAGTATCGCGAGACCGTGCTGTTCTTCCCGGCGCATGGGCAGACCTGCCATGCCTACTGCACCTTCTGCTTCCGCTGGGCGCAGTTCGTGGGCGACAAGGATCTGAAATTCGCCGCCTCGGAAGTGACCGACCTGCACGAGTACCTGGCCCGGCACCGGGAGGTCAGCGACCTGCTGGTCACCGGCGGTGACCCGATGGTCATGAAAACCCGCCATCTGAAGAACTACCTCGAGCCGCTGTTGCAGCCGCGCTTCGCCCACGTGCAGACCATCCGCATTGGCACCAAGGCCATCTCCTACTGGCCGCAGCGCTTCGTCACCGACGAGGACGCCGATGAACTGATGCGCCTGATCGAGCAGCTGAGCCTGGCCGGCAAGCACGTGGCCGTGATGGCGCACCTGAACCACTGGCAGGAGGTGGACACACCCATCGCCGCCCGCGCCATCGCCCGCCTGCGTGAGGCCGGTGCCACCATCCGCGCCCAGGCGCCGGTGCTGGCGCACATCAATGACAACGCCGAGGCCTGGGCGCAGCTGTGGCGCAACGAAGTCCGCCACGGCATCGTGCCTTATTACATGTTCGTCGAGCGCGACACCGGCGCGCGCGCCTGGTTCGAGGTGCCGCTGGTGAAAACCTGGGAAATCTACCGCGATGCCATCCAGCAGGTATCGGGGCTGGCGCGCACCGCGCGCGGGCCGTCCATGAGCGCCGAGCCGGGCAAGGTCGAGGTGCAGGGCGTCACCGAGATTGCCGGCGAGCGCGTGCTGGCGCTGCGCTTCATCCAGGGCCGCAACCCGGACTGGGTCCAGCGCCCCTTCTTCGCCCGCTATGACAGCGAGGCCACCTGGCTCGACCAGCTGCGTCCGGCATTCGGTGAAGCGCAGTTTTTCTTCGAGCCGGAACTGGAGGCCATGCGGGCCGCCAACGATTGACCCCCCTGGCTGGCGGCGCGGACGTTGTTCGAGCGGCGTCCGTGTCCTGCCAGCCAGTTTTTCCCTGTCCCTCCCCGAGCTGGCCCGGCCGGCCGTTCCCCCAGCGCCGATGCTGGCAAGCGCCAGGCTTGGCGCTGCGCATTGCGTTCCTGCCCTCCAGCGAATAAGTTTAAGCCTGAACCAATTTCGCGGGCAGACGGCGGGCCGGGGCTTTCCCCGCGCGCGGGCCGGCCCGGAGAGCCGCCATGCACTGCCGCGCAACTGATGCTCCTGGCCGCCCGCAGCACTGCCGTCGGCGTCGCCCCGCAGAAAGGCACCCCGGGTGAGCCTGGTCCCCGCGGACAACCTGCCCGCCATGTGTGCCGTTGTCGCCGGCCTGGCCGGCCTCGGCTTCTGGATCGACGGCAAGCCGATTGGCAAGAAGATCTCCGGTGTGGTGTGGGTGCTGACCGGCGCCATGCTGCTGTCGAACCTGAACATCATTCCCTACCGCAGTGGCGTCTACGACTTCGTTGGCGGCACGCTGATGCCCCTGGCCATCCCCATGCTCCTGTTCAAGGCCGACCTGCGCCGCGTGTTCAGCGAGAGCGGCGTGGTGCTGCTGACGTTCGCCATCGCCAGCGCCGCCACCGCCGTCGCGGCGGTACTCGGCTTCTACCTGTTTCCCCTGGGTGACCTCGGCGCGCAGGTGGCCGGCACCTATGCCGCCGGCTGGATTGGCGGTGCGGTGAACTTCCTCGCCGTCTCGCAGGCCGTGGAGATCCCGCGCGAGGATTTCGCCGTGGTGCTTGGCGCCAGCAGCCCGGTGAGCAACATCGCCCTGCTGCTGCTGGTGCTGATCCCGGCCACACCGCTGCTGCGACGCTGGCTGCCGTCGCCCACCATCGACCAGGCAGTGGCGGCGGCACCCGATGATGGCGAGGCGACAGCGCCCACGCCGCTGCTCCTGTCGCACCTGGCAACCATCATCGCGGTGAGCTTCCTCATCTGCGCCCTGGCCGCCTGGCTCGCCAACCGGCTGGGCGTTCCCCACTACAGCATTCTCATCATCTCCGTCATCGCCCTGACGGCCGCCAACCTGCTTCCGCGCGCCTTCGCCCGCCTGCAGGGGGATTTCGAACTCGGGATCCTCCTGATGTACCTGTTCTTCGCCGCGATCGGTGCCGGCACGGAGGCGACGTCCTTCGTGTCCACGGCCATGCACCTGTTCAGCTATGGCCTGTTCATCATCGTGTGCCATCTGGCCATCGTGCTACTGGCGGCGAAGCTGCTGAAGATAGACCTCGCCGAGATGCTCACCGGCTCCGCGGCAGCCCTGGTCGGCCCGGCCGTCACCGCGGCCATCGCCACCGCCCAGGGATGGCGCCACCTGGTCACACCGGGGATCCTCTGCGGCATCCTCGGCTACGCCGTCGGCACCTTCATCGGCGTGGGCATCACCGCTCTGCTGCGCTGAGCAGCCCCGGGACCTGAGACACCCGTGCCGCCGAAGGCGGTGGCGGCAGCGCACCACGAATGGGCAAGCGCCTGAGCGCCAGATGTCAGACAACCGGAATGCACAATGACGACGACAGCGGCCCTGTCGCATGTCGCGCGTGCCGAATCACTGCACGCAACGCCAGCCAGCCAGCCAGGGTGAAAACACGCGATTTCCGGCTACACTCGGTCATAAGGGCCGAAAACGCGGCGACGGAACGCAGGACCAAAAGCACTATGGAATTCCCGGACCACACACATTCCGCCTATCCCGCCCAACCCACACTCCGCAGATCTAACTGTTAGCTGTCAAAGGAAAAATCATGACAACAGAAGACCCGCAGAAAACTTGGAATGAATATTACGAGAAAAAGAAACTCCAGCGCATGGAGGAGACATCCAAACTGTGGGAGCAAATGACCAATTCTGGTGTAACCGATGAAACGTTATTGGCGCTCGATTTTCTGAATTTTGGAACAAACCAAGATAATGTGAATGACCTAGCAAAACAACTTTCTGAGAATTACGAAATGAAAGTTGTTCCTGGTGAAGAAGAAGGTTATTGGTATGCTAAAGGTACAACACGGCCTTACGGTATTACTTTAACCAAAGACCAATATGACGGCTGGGTTGAGTTCATGGCTGATGTAGCCCAGTCATATGCATGTGTATTTTCAACATGGTCAATTGAAGCGCCATCTCTTGGAGTAAGTTTCAATAGCGAGGACATCGAAAGTGCCAGCTAACAAGCGCCTTGATTTCGCGCCCTGCGGGCGCCGGACGGTCCCACCGCTGCGCGCTGCAACCGCCGATCAGGCTTGGCGTTAGATGTCTCAGTACGCACCGTGCTTATCCCTGTCGCGACTCAAACGACCGCTGTAGAGGCGCATATCGTTCGAGGCCTCCTCGAAGCGCAAGGAATACCCGCGTTCGTCTTATATGAACACCACGTAACGGCCGTCTGGAACTACTCGCTGGCGCTGGGCGGTGTTCGCGTTGCTGTGCCCCATCAGTGCCTAGAAGATGCCACCGCGGTCCTCGAAGGCTTCGGTCGTGGCGATTACTCGGACGCGCTTGAGGCTTTGGAAGGCACTAGCGAGCCAATAGACTGCGCAGCGTGCGGCAGCATTGACACAAGCTCGGCAAACTTCTCCCGAAAGCTGGCTTTGGCGAGCGTTTTCCTGTTGTACGTCCCATTGCCCTATACGAACCACCGTTTGCGCTGCAAGAGCTGCGGCAATGTCTGGGTCAACGCCCAAAGCCGTTCCCCGTCACTTTTCGTGCGGTTCGCGGCGGCCGGACTCCTCATTCTTGGGGTGTTTGCCCTATTACAGGTATGGGTGAGCTGGTGCGAGAAGAACTGCGCCGAACCATACAAGTACTACTACCAGCAATGAGACCTAACAAAAAGGTGAACCGGACATTTTACAGCGCGCTTCTCCGAAGTGCCTGCATTGTCACTCCTCCAAAGCGCGCTATAAAACGCGGTTACCTTGGCGTTATAAACACGTGTAGTCGAAGCTCCACGGACATCCCGAAGCATCGAGGCAACGAAGATGCGCAGCAAAGGAAAATGCATGGTCAGCAAGGCGCCTTTGGGTAGGCTGGGACAGGTGATTGTTCACGGCGGTGCTGGGATGTCGGCAGCCGAATCATTCCGAAAGGTGGTCCTGGGAATTCACCGCCACACTCGAACGGCGGGCCCTGTTCATCGCCGCGTCGCCCAGGGTCACCCCCGAGGGCCATCAACGCCAACGAACGTGTTTATAACCAGGCGTTCAACACCGACACTTGCACTCGCCTGCTTTTCGCTGCCGCTACAAGCCGGCTCCCGCAAGTGCGGGTTAACGCTACGTTAGATGGCGCAGTGATTCCTGGCCCCCCGGTTCATTGAGTACTAACGCGAAGTGGAAAACAGCAAGAATTACCTCGGAGCGCAGGGTCGGCTCGAATCGGAGGCGGAAAGAGCTACCGTTCTGCTCAAGGGAAAGAGCGTAGCGAGGATATTGCGCCACCGAGAGAACGAACTACTCATTGAGTTCACGGACGGGACCCGACTATTCATTGATCAAAAGCAGACCGGCCTAGAGCTCTCTATTACCTAAACTCTGAGTTGCACGGCATCTAGACATAATGCCTATTCCAATTGCTGTTCTAGAAGTGAAAGTGCGCTTTAAAATGCGCCATCTAACATCACGATCGAGGCCGACACTTGACCGCTCCTCCTTTCGCTGCCGCTCCAGTCGTCGCCGT
>CAYGQN010000190.1:0-8197 GCA_964351795.1 uncultured Gammaproteobacteria bacterium | reverse complement strand
TGGCGGTGGTGGTGCCGTCACCGGCGACGTCGGAAGTCTTGGAGGCGACTTCCTTGACCATCTGCGCGCCCATGTTCTCGAACTTGTCCTCGAGCTCGATCTCCTTGGCCACCGACACACCGTCCTTGGTCACGGTGGGGGCGCCGAAGCTCTTCTCCAGCACCACGTTGCGCCCGCGCGGGCCGAGCGTGGCCTTGACGGCGTTGGCGAGGATGTTGACGCCCCGCAGCATGCGCTGGCGGGCGTCTTCACTGAAACGGATGTCTTTTGCTGTCATTACCTGCTCCTGATACGTCGCTTAGTTTTCCAGGACCGCCATGATGTCGTCTTCGCGCATCACCAGCAGTTCGTCGCCATCCACCTTTACTTCGGTGCCCGAGTACTTGCCGAACAGCACGGTGTCGCCGACCTTGACGTCGAGCGGGCGCGTGTCGCCGGCATCGCTGGTGCGGCCGTTGCCCACCGCGATGACCTCGCCACGGATCGGCTTTTCGGCGGCGCTGTCCGGAATGACGATACCGCCGGCGCTGGTGCGCTCCTCTTCCATGCGCCGGATGATGACGCGGTCGTGCAGAGGACGGATATTCATGCTGCTAACCTCCCGATTTTCTGAGCAAAAAGTGGGGCCTCGCAAAGGGGCCATACTCCAAGGGGCGGGCAGTATATAGGAAAGGGCCCGCCCCTTCAGGCCGGCGGCCCGCGCGGGGGCAGTTCGCGGGGCTCCTCGCCGGCGTCGGTGCGGGTCTCCCGGTATTCGCCCTCGATAACCACCTCCACCCCCTCACCGCCCGGGCCACCGCCGTGGCCATCGCCGGGGCCGCCGTGGATCCTCGCCGAGCCGATGACGCGCCGGGCCAGCGCGTTGCGCACCGCCGGCACCAGGATCACGAAGCCGAGCAGGTCGGTGACGAAGCCCGGCGTCAGCAGCAGGAAGGCGGTCAGCAGCAGCATCGCCCCGGCCACCAGGTCCACCGCCGGCAGGCGGTTCTCGTTCAGCGCGGCCTGTACCCGTGCCACGGTGGCCAGGCCCTGCAGGCGGATGAGGGTGGCACCGAGTACGGCGGTGAGCACGCACAGGGCGATGGTCGACAGTGCGCCGATTTCCCGGCCCACGCGGATGAGCACGTAAAGTTCCAGCAACGGGACGGTGATAAACAGCAGCAGCAGCAGGGGGAACACGGGCATGATTGGCACCGGCGGGCGATAACAGGACAATACATGGTGATGAACGACCCCGAATTCAACAAGGGCACAGCGGGCGATACCCTGCTGGCCATGACCACCGTCTCCACCCACGCGCAGGCCGAGACCCTGGCGCAGGCGCTGGTGGCCGCCCGGGTGGCCGCCTGCGTGAGCATCGTGCCGGGCCTGACCTCCGTGTATCACTGGCAGGGCGGGGTCGAGCAGGAGACCGAGTGCATGCTGCTCATCAAGACCTCCCGTGGCGCCTGGCAGCGCCTGTCCGAGGTGCTGCACGCGGCGCACCCTTACGAACTTCCCGAGCTGCTGGCGGTCCCTGTGGAGGCGGGGTCCCCCGCCTACCTGTCCTGGCTGAAAGACAACATCCAAGCATGAAACGCATCCTTCTCCTTGCCCTGGTGCTGGTGAACCCGGCCGCCGCGGCCGGCTTCGACCTGTTCGGCGGCGGCTCCCAGCAACGTGAATTCCTGCCCGCCGAGGAGGCTTTCCGGGTGCTGGCCGAGCCGGCCGGCGATTCGGCCATCGCGCTGGAATGGCAGGTCGCCAGCGGGTATTACCTGTACCGCGACAAGTTCGGTTTCGAGCCGGCCGGCACGGCGCTGGCCGCGCCGGTGGATCTGCCGGTCACCGAAGTCAAGCAGGACCCGCATTTCGGCGCTGTCGAGATCATCAAGGGAGATTTCCGCAGCCTGCTGCGCCTGGCCGATGCGCCGGCGGGCGAGCAGACCCTGACCATCCGCTACCAGGGCTGCGCCGAGGATGGGATCTGCTATCCGCCGATCAGCCGCGAAGTGAGCGTCCACTTCGGCGGTGCCGGCGGCGATGCCGATGCCCCGCGCCCACCGGCGGCCAGCCCGCCGGCGGGCGCGGGACCGCTGAACGAATCCGACAGCATCGCCGCCAGCCTGGCCGACCGCGGCGTGCTGGCGGTGCTGGCGAGCTTCTTCGGTTTCGGCCTGCTGCTGGCCTTCACGCCCTGCGTGCTGCCGATGATTCCCATCCTGTCCGGGATCATCGTCGGTGAGGGCAGCGCCATGACGGCCCGGCGCGGGCTGGTGCTCTCGCTCACCTACGTACTGGCCATGGCGCTGATGTATGCGCTGGCCGGCGTGCTGGCGGGGCTGTTCGGGCGCAACCTGCAGATCCTCATGCAGCATCCGGCCGTGCTGATCGGCTTCGCCGCCGTGTTCGTGGTGCTGGCGCTGTCCATGTTCGGCGCGTTCGAACTGCAGGTCCCCGGCGCCCTGCAAAGCCGCCTCAGCAACCTCGCCAACCGCCAGCGCGGCGGGCGCCTGGGCGGCGTGGCGATCATGGGTGCCCTGTCGGCGGTCATCGTGGGGCCCTGCGTGGCGCCGCCGCTGGCCGGTGCGCTGCTGTACATCGCCGGCACCGGCGACGCCCTGCTGGGCGGCGCGGCCCTGTTCGTGCTGGCCCTGGGCATGGGCGCACCGCTGCTGGCCCTCGGCGCCAGCGCCGGCCACTGGCTGCCGCGGGCCGGCGTGTGGATGGAAAACGTCAAACGCCTGTTCGGCCTGCTGCTGCTGGGCGTGGCCATCTGGTTGCTGGCGCGCATCATCCCGGCGCCGGCCGCGCTCGGCCTGTGGGGCCTGCTGTTCATCGTCAGCGCGATCTTCGCCGGCGCCCTGGATGCCACCGAGCAGTTCACCAGCGTCTGGGGCCGCATCAGCAAGGGCTTCGGCATTGCACTGATGGTCTACGGCATCGCCGCGGTCATCGGCGCCGCGGCCGGCGGCGGGGACCTGGCCCGGCCGCTCGGTCCGCTTGCCGGCATGGCCACCGGCGCCGATGCCGAAGCGGAGCACGGGCCGATGTTCCGGCCGGTGAAGGCGCCGGCGGACCTGCAGGCGGAACTGGCGGTGGCAGCCGACGCCGGCCGGGTGTCGATGCTCGACTTCTATGCCGACTGGTGCATCGAGTGCAAGCACATGGAACGCCAGACCTTCGTGGATGCCGGCGTGCAGGCCCGCCTGGCGCGCCTGCACCTGCTGCAGGCCGACGTCACCGCCAACGATGCCAGCGACCGGGCCATGCTGCGCCAGCACGACCTGTTCGGCCCGCCGGCCATCCTGTTCTTCGGTCCAGACGGGCGTGAGCGGCGGGAGTGGCGGCTGGTCGGCTACTTCGGCCCCGAAGCCTTCAGCCGGCACCTGGAACAGGTGCTGCTGGCGACCGGGCCGTGAACCGCCGTCAGCTGCTGGCCGGGGGCCTGCTGGGGATCGCCGGCGTTGCGGCCGGCTTCCTGTTCGGCCGGCCGCGTCGTCGCCCCGATGCGCCCGCGGCGGTCAACCACACGCCCGCACCGGCAATGGCAGGCGGGCCGGCCGCCCGGCGCTTCCCCGACCTCGAGGGCCGGCTGGTATCGCTGGATGAATGGCAGGCGCCACTGCGGCTGGTGAATTTCTGGGCCACCTGGTGCCCGCCGTGCCTGGAGGAGATCCCGGTGCTGGTGGACCTGCAGCGCCGCTTCGGCGCCGACGGCCTGCAGATCATCGGCGTTGCCATCGACGAGGCCGGCCCGGTGGCGGACTTCGCCCGGCGCCTGGGCATCAATTATCCCGTGCTCATTGCCGAGGGCGATGGCATGATACTGGCCCGTGAACTCGGCAACGGCATCGGCGCCCTGCCGTTCACCGCGCTGCTGGCCGCCGACGGCAGCACCCTCGCCACCCACCAGGGCGAACTCACGGCGGCCGAGGCCGAGGCCATGATTACCGGCCCGGGCAGCAAGCCAACATTGTAAGCATTCCGTAACTTAAGCAAACGTGTCATAATTTCGCCCATCTTCGGCTAAATGCCAGGAAAGAGGCGGTGGCGATGGCGCGCGTACTGGTTTTGCACGGCCCCAACCTGAACCTGCTCGGCACGCGCGAGCCGGAGCACTACGGGCAGCAGGGCCTCGCCGACATCGACGCCGGCCTGCAGGCCGCCGCCAGCCGCGCCGGCCTGGCGCTGGACATCCTGCAGAGCAACGCCGAGCACGTCCTGGTGGAGCGCGTCCAGGCCGCCCATGACGACGGCACCGAATTCATCATCATCAACCCCGCGGCATTCACGCACACCAGCGTCGCCCTGCGCGATGCCCTGGCCGCGGTGGCCATTCCCTTCATCGAAGTGCACCTGTCCAACGTCCATGCCCGCGAGCCGTTCCGGCAACGCTCGTTCTTCTCCGACCTTGCGGTCGGCGTGATCAGCGGCCTTGGCCCGCAGGGCTACGAACTGGCGCTGCAGGCCGCGGCCGCACGCCTGGCGTCGGCGGCGTGATGCGGGTGCACAAGGGATGAAGGGCCGACAACGCTGACGCAGGCGAAACCCAAGGCTCATGGATCTCAGAAAAGTCAAAAAACTGATCGAACTGCTCGAATCCTCCAACATCGCGGAGATCGAAATTCACGAGGGCGAGGAATCGGTGCGCATCTCGCGCGCCAGCCGCGCCGGTGGAATGGTGCAGGCAAGTGAACCCCAGCACGTGATGCTGGCACCGGAAACACCCGCCCGGGCCACCGGCACGACCCCGCCGGTGGAGGCGCGCCCGCCGGAGCCGTCCGGCCACCTCATCCGCGCCCCCATGGTCGGCACCTTCTATTCGGCCCCGACGCCCGGCAGCCCCGCCTTCATCAATGTCGGTTCGCGTGTGGAGCGTGGCGAAGTGCTGTGCATCATCGAGGCGATGAAGATCATGAACCCGATCGAATCCGACAGCGCCGGCATCGTGCGCGAGGTGCTCGTGGACGATGGCCAGCCGGTTGAATACGGCCAGCCGCTGTTCGCCATCGAGCAGGACTGAACGCCGCCTGCCCCGCTGCGCGGGGCGCTGACCGCAGCCAGGAATCTTCCATGATCGACAAGGTACTCATAGCCAATCGCGGCGAGATTGCGCTGCGCATACTGCGCGCCTGCCGCGAGCTCGGCATCAAGACCGTGGCAGTGCACTCCGAGGCCGACCGCGAACTCAAGCACGTGCGTCTCGCCGATGAATCGGTCTGCATCGGCCCGCCCGCCGCCGCCCAGAGTTATCTCAACGTGCCGGCGGTGCTCAGCGCCGCCGAGGTCACTGACGCCCAGGCCATCCACCCCGGTTACGGCTTCCTGTCCGAGAACGCCGACTTCGCCGAGATGGTGGAGCAGAGCGGCTTCATCTTCATCGGGCCGCGGGCCGAGACCATCCGCGTGATGGGTGACAAGGTCGCTGCCCGCCAGGCCATGATCCGCGCCGGCGTGCCCTGCGTGCCCGGCTCCGAGGGCGCGCTCGGCAACGACGACGACGAGAACCTGCGCATCGCCCGCGATATCGGCTTTCCCCTGATGATCAAGGCGGCCGGCGGTGGTGGCGGCCGCGGCATGCGCGTGGTGCATACCGAGTCGGCGCTGCTGGCGGGGATCTCGCTCACCCGCAACGAGGCGCTGGCCGGCTTCGGCAATGCCGAGGTGTACCTGGAGAAATACCTGGTCAAGCCGCGGCACATCGAAATCCAGGTGCTGGCGGACAACCACGGCAACGTGGTGCACCTGGGGGATCGTGACTGCTCCCTGCAGCGCCGTCACCAGAAGGTGGTCGAGGAGGCGCCGGCACCGGGCATCAGCGATGCCGAGCGGGCCCGCGTGGGCGAGGTCTGCGTGCAGGCCTGCCGCGATCTCGGTTACCGCAGCGCCGGCACCTTCGAGTTTCTGTACGAGAACGACGAGTTCTACTTCATCGAGATGAACACGCGCGTGCAGGTCGAACACCCGGTGACCGAGATGATTACCGGCATCGACATCGTGCGCGAGCAGTTGCACGTGGCCTCCGGCGCCAGGCTGTCCTTCACCCAGGCCGACGTGCAGATCCGCGGCCATGCCATGGAGTGCCGCGTGAATGCCGAAGACCCGGAGAGCTTCATTCCCAGCCCCGGCGAAATCACGCTCTACCATTCGCCCGGCGGGCCCGGTGTGCGCATGGATACCCACATCTACCAGGGCTATCGCGTGCCGCCCTACTACGATTCGCTCATCGGCAAGCTGATTGCCCACGGCGCCGATCGCGACGTGGCGATGGCGCGCATGCGCAATGCCCTCAGCGAGATCGTCGTACAGGGGATCAAGACCAACCTCGACCTGCACCGCATGCTGTTCGAGGACGCCGCCTTCATGCAGGGCGGCGTCGACATCCATTACCTCGAGAAGCGTCTTGGCATCGAGTAGCGTCCCGGCCCGGCCGGCGCGGCGCTGACCGGCGTGGCCGAGTGGTGGAACCTCGGTCTGGAAGTGGACGGGGACGACGCCCCCGCCCTGTCCGATCTGCTCGAGGCGCTTGGTGCGGTGGCGGTGTGCCTGCAGGCCGCCGACCAGCACATCATCGCGCTGTCCGGTGACGAACCGGCCGGCGAGCGGCACTGGCCACGTACCCGCGTGACCGCGCTGGTGCCCGGCGACACCGATCCGCAGCAATTGTTCGACGCGCTGCGCGAGCAGGCGCCGCAGTGGGCCGGCCACCCGGCAACGCGCGAGCGCTTTGCCGACCAGGACTGGATAGCCGCCTTCCGGCAACGCTTCGAGCCGTTGCGCTTCGGGCGCCTGGGGGTGCGTGCGAGCTGGTCGCCGCCGTTCGCCGAGGACGTGCTGGATCTCGTCATCGACCCGGGCATGGCCTTCGGTACCGGCGCCCATGCCACCACCTCGCTGTGCCTGGCGGCCCTGGCCGCGATGCCCGATGTCGCCGGTGCCCGGGTCATCGACTATGGCTGCGGCTCCGGGATCCTCGCCATTGCCGCGGCGCGGCTGGGGGCGGCCGAGGTGCTGGCAGTGGACATTGATCCACTCGCCTGCGAGATCGCCGCGGCCAATGCCGCGGCCAACGGTGTGGCTGAACGGATCCGCTTCGGGCTGCCCACACTGGCCGAGGGCGCGCAGGCCGATATCGTCGTGGCCAACATCCTCCTCGCCCCGCTGCTGGCACTGGCCGGGCAGCTGGCCGGCTTGCCGGTGCCCGGCGGCCGCCTGATCATGAGCGGCATCACCGCCGACCAGGTCGACACGCTGGCCGGGCGCTACCGCGGCCTGCTGGTGGACGTGGCCACGGACCTGCAGGCGGGCTGGGCCATGCTGGCCGGCCGCCGACCGCTGGAGGCTGCATGCTGACGCGCTGTACCGAGTGCCGGACGCCGCTGCGGATCACCGCGAAGGATCTGCAGGCCGGTCGCGGCTGGGTGCGCTGCGGCTTCTGTCGCCAGGGCTTCGATGCGCTGGTGCACCTGCGCGATGATCCGGCCGCGGCCGGCCCGCCGGATGCCGATGGCCTGCCGGAACTGACCGAGGCGGCGCGCGCCGGGTCTGACGACCTGTTCGCGGCGGCCGATCCCTTGGCCGCGGCCAGCGGCCCGCCGGCCGACGTCACGCCCCCAGGCGCCGGGGCGGCAAGCCAGGGTGTTCCCGACCGGGCCCCGGGCACGGCGGAAGCACCCGCCGGCCTCGTGGCCGAGCCGGCCGCCGACGCCCAGGCAGCGAATGCACCCGCGCCTCCGGCCGCATCCTCCGGCGTCGAGGACGGTATGGAACCGGATCCGCTGGCCGACACGCTGCCGCCGATGGCCAGGGACACGGAAGACGATGTCGAGGATGCCGATGACCCGGACGCCGCTGCCGGTCTCGATGGCTTTGCATCCACACCCGGCACGCCGGCCCCCGAGGCCGGGGCGACAACGGCTTATCCAGCCGCGGGCGCTGCCGACATGGCGTCCGCGCCCGACACCCCGGCTGCGGATGCCGGTGCAAGTGAGTGGTCACCCCGGGCGCGCGATTCCGACGACGACCCGGACACCGCCGTTGCCCGCGCGGGCTTCCCGGCCCCGCCAGACCCGGATGCGGATCCGGATGCCGATGATCTGCCGCCGCTGCTGCCGCCCGAGGCGACGGCGTCCGCGGCCGATGCCGCGCCGCCGGACAGCACCGATGACCCGGACGCCGCTGCCGGTCTCGATGGCTTTGCATCCACACCCGGCAC
>CAYGQN010000189.1:0-8230 GCA_964351795.1 uncultured Gammaproteobacteria bacterium | reverse complement strand
GGTCGGGCCCCATGACGCCCGATGTCCAATTAGCATCAAGCGTGCCAGAAATAAATTCTTATGATTATCAAATGGTTGTCCGGAACGTCCCATTGTCATCCGTGGGTCCGCTGCACCCGCCGGGTGCGTTGCCGCACGGAAACGGCGCAGACACGCCGTATGCCGTGGCCCCGGGTTCGCCCCCGCAGCGATGCCGTCCGGCATGGCATGATCCGCTGCATGACCAAGCGCGACAGCCGGCAGGCCCCCGTCGACCCCCCTTCCTGGAAAAGCCGGGTCGAGCAGAGCCTGCCAGAGCCGTTGCCGCAGGCGCTGGCTGCATTGGAGGCCGCGGCCGCGACGGCACCGCGGGAGCCGGCGCTGGCGCAACTCGGTCAGGAGGCCTTCGGTCTGCAGGGGGAGGCGCTGGTGGCCTGGTGCGCCCGCGCGTGGTGGGGCCGGGCGGCCAGCGAAGCGGTTTACCGTCGTCTCATCGACGGCCGGATCGCTGAAGTAGCCGCCCTGCTTCAGCCCTGGCAGGCCGATACCCTGCTTGAGTGCGTCGAAGCCCGTCGCGGCCTGCTGATCTGCGGCTCGCACCTGGGCGCACGGCGGGTGGTGCGCTGGGCCTGCACGCGCAGTTTTCCGGACCTGACCATCCTGGCGGCGGGAACACCCCGGGCCGGGGCCGCCGGCGTGATCGATGCCCGTGACCGGCAATCGCGCTCGCAGTTCGTCGGCCGTGCGATTCGCGATCTGCGCCACGGCGGCATGATCCTCGCGGCCCCGGACGGGCGGCAGGGCAACGCCAGTGTCGACCTGCGCTTCCTGGGACGGCCGGTAACCATGCGCCTCGGGATGGCCCGCATCCTGGCGCTGTCCGGGGCCGCATCGGTCGCCATGGCCGCAACGTGGGAAGGCCACCGCCTCCAGCTGCGCTCGGCGGTGTTGCCCGCGGCCCCGCCGATTCGCCGCGCCGCCCCCACCTGGGAGTTGCACTGGTGTCAGCAGTACGTGCAGTGGCTGGAGCAACTGTGCGCCGCCGATGCCGCCAACCTGCGCCTGATGGGTGGCTTCTGGACCCGTGACGGCAGCGGGGTGCTGCCAGCACCACGACGCAGGCGCAAAGGCACCTGAGGCCGATGCCGGTGACGCGGTCCTGCCTCGTTGCCGGGGCTCGGTTATCATCGCCGCTTTCCGGCGGCGCCGGCAGGCGCCACAGGGGTCGCCTCCGACCATGAATGCTGCATCCTGGCCGCCGTGCCTGGCCTGGGCACGCAACTACGACCGCGAGCGCTTCGGCGGCGATGCCCTGGCGGCGCTGATCGTGACGGTCATGCTGGTGCCCCAGTCGCTGGCCTACGCGATGCTGGCGGGCCTGCCGGCCGAGGTGGGCCTGTATGCCAGCATCGCGCCGTTGCTCGCCTACACCCTGCTCGGTACCAGCACGTCGCTGGCCGTGGGCCCGGTGGCGGTGTTGTCGCTGATGACCGGCGCGACCATCGCCAGTGTGGCACCGTCGCTTGGCGCCGACCCGGTTGTCGTGGCCATCACCCTGGCCGGGCTGTCGGGGCTCATCCTGGTGCTCATGGGGATCACCCGGCTGGGTTTCGTGACCCATTTTCTCAGCCATTCGGTGATCGCCGGCTTCATCACCGCCTCCGGCTTGCTCATTGCCGCCGGCCAGTTGCGCCACCTGCTGGGCATCCCTGGCGGCGGCCACAACCTGCCGGAGATTCTCGCGGCGCTGCGGGCCGATGCCGCCGATACGCATCTGCCCACCCTGGTCGTCGGCCTGGCGGTGCTGGGGTTCCTGTTCTGGGCCCGGGGATCCCTGCGCGGCCTGCTGCTGCGGCTGGGCATGCCGGCGCAGCCCGCGGCTATGCTTGCCCGCGCGGCGCCGGCCATCGCGGTGCTCGCCACGCTGCTCATTTCCCACTTGGCCGGCCTGGCCGGGCGCGGCGTCGCCGTGGTCGGGCAGGTGCCGGCCGGCTTGCCGGGGCTGGCCCTGCCGGTGCCGGACATCGCCCTCCTGCAGGCCCTGGCCGTACCCGCCCTGATGCTGGCCATCATCGGCTACGTGGAGTCCATTTCGGTGGCGCAGACCTTCGCCGCCCGGCGGCGCGAGCATGTGGATCCGAACGCGGAACTGGTGGCCCTGGGCGGCGCGAACATCGCCAGCGCGGTGTCCGGCGGCATGCCGGTGACAGGTGGCTTCTCGCGCTCGGCGGTGAACTTCGATGCCGGTGCGCGCACGCCGCTGGCCGGGGGGTTCTGCGCCCTGGGTATCGGCGTGCTGACGATGTTCCTGGGCCCTTACCTGGCGGATCTGCCCCGGGCGACGCTTGCCGCCACCATCATCGTGGCGGTGCTCGGCGTTATTGATTTGCGTGCCCTGGTGGATGCCTGGCGGTTCGCCCGCAGTGATTTCTTCGCCGCCATGGTGACGATCGCCCTCACCCTGCTGGTGGGGGTGGAGACGGGCATCGCAGCCGGGGTGGCGGTATCCATCGCCCTGCATTTGTATCGGACCAGCCGCCCGCACGTGGCGGTCGTCGGGCGGGTGCCGGGGACGGAGCATTTCCGCAACGTGCTGCGCCATGCTGTCGAAACACGGCCGGGACTGTTGTGCGCCCGCATCGACGAGAGCCTGTATTTCGCCAACGCGCACTTCCTCGAGCAGTGGGTGCTGGCGGAGCTGGCCAGGCGACCGGAAATCCGTGATTTCGTACTGCAGTGCTCGGCGGTGAACGATATCGATGCCAGCGCCCTGCACAGCCTGCGCATGGTGAACGAGCACCTGCGCGATGCCGGTGTGCGTTTCCATCTCTCGGAGGTGAAAGGCCCGGTGATGGATCGTTTGCGCCGCTCGCCCTTCCTCGGGGAAATCACCGGCCGCGTGTTCCTGTCCCAGTACGAGGCCTGGTGTGAGCTCGGTGCTGGTCCTGCCCCGGGCGTCATGAGCCGCCCGTCCACTGCCTGAGGGCTACTTGTCCAGCCGCGTGATCTTCGAGCCTTCCAGGGTCAGGTTGTACATCAGGCCCTTGTTGCCGAACACGAAGCCGACCACGGGTTCGTCGAAGGTGGTCGTATCAATCGCGTCACCCGCGCCGAGCTTGACCAGCGCAACGCTGCCATCCACCCCCACTTCCCAGCCGTCGGACTGGCGGAAACTCTCCAGCGCATCGGCTTCCAGGAACACCAGGAGCACCGTTCGCGACTGTGCGCCGAGCTGGAACCCCACCGAGGCCGCCGCGGTGCTGTAGTAGGCCGCGGTCTTGCCATCGATACGCAGCGCGCCTTCGCCGTACTCGCCACCGACACCGATGCCGGCTTTCAGCACGCTGGGAAACACCAGCACCCCCCGGGCGCTGGCGAGAAAGCGTTCGCCGCCGGCGACTTCCCGGCGGAAGCGGTCCAGGGCCTCATCGACGCGAATCTCCAGCTCCGCAGCCGAGGCTGCCAGCGCCGCGGGGGTGGTCACGGTGGCAAGCAGCAGGCTCAGCAGGCCGGCGCACACGGCACGACGGGTCATCAGGGTCATCGGGTTGGCCTCCATTGGTCGGGATTCGGGCAGGATATTCGCGCTGGCGGTGTCACCGCCACAGGGCCCAGAGCCCGGGCAGCGTCAGCCAGGCGAGGCCCTTCACCAGGAAGAACAGGCTGGCGCCTCCGGCGGCCCGGCGCCAAGCGCGGGTCTTCATCGCGTTCATGACAAGGATAGCGGCAGGATGCGCCCTGCCTGCAGACAGGCAGCGGGTACGGGTCGCCCGGCGGCGGGCGCACCCCGGCCGTGCCCTTTGCGACCGCTGGCCCTGCCGGCCTCGCGCCCGGTGGGGAGCAAACAATCACGCGCTCAGCCGGGCGGCAGCCCACCGGCCTCAAGCAGGCGCTGGGTCAGCCGCAGGTAATCGTCCGGACCCAGGTGCACGCCGTCCACCTGGCGGCCGCAGCAGGATGCACTCAGGTTGGCCGCCGCCGGCGGGCAGGCCTGGACGGCACGCAACTGCGCCACTGCCTCGCCACCGCCGGCGAGGACGTCCGCGAGCACCCGTGGGCTGAACATCGCAGCGGCCTCGATGGTCGGAAACCCGACCAGGTTGTGCAGGTGGCCGAGCAGTTTCGGGCCGATGAACTGCGGCACGACCGGGGCGCTGGCCCGCCGCAGCATGCGCTCGGCGGCATCGGCATAGAAATCCAGAAACGGATTGCCGGCGCGGAACAGCATGAAGGCGTTGTGGACCTTGCTGTAGCAGCGCAGCCGTGCCCCGTCCGGCTGGATCCAGTGCTCGCGGCCCAGGGCGAAGGGCGCCGCCGGCAGCTGCAAAGCCCGCGGGGCGAACACGAGCACGTCCGCGTCGGCCCACAGCACGGCGTCGTGGCCCTCGGCCAGGCCGGCCTGCAGTGCCCGCAGCCGCGCCAGGTCGGCCAGCACCACCGGTTGCGCCGCGAAGGTCCGGCGCAACTCGGCCGGCACGCTGTCGAACAGGGCATCGTCGATGAAGCGGTACTGCGCACCGCCGGCAAGTGCCCAGTCACGCACGCTGGCCATGCAGGTCTGCAGCCAGGGGACCAGTGCGTCGGGGCGGTGGGACTGGATGACGAGCAGGCGCATGCGCGGTGCTGCCGGGCTGCTGTGGATGGTGATAATTGTACGCGCCCGTGTGCGACCTGGCCGGCGTGGCTTGTACTCTGCCGCGACTCCGGTATGGTGCGCGCGGTACATGCTTTCCATGCACGTGTGCCGACGCCTGCCGAGCGGCGCGCGCGGCGCCGGAGAAGTCACGCTTGAGCAGCCCCGAATTCAGTCCCGGCCAGCGCTGGGTCAGCAATACCGAGCCGGAGCTCGGCCTCGGCATGGTGGTGGAACTCGCGCACCGGCGTGTCCAGCTCAGCTTCCCCGCCGTGGGCGAGGAGCGCGTCTACGCCTCCGACAACGCCCCGCTCAGCCGTGTCCAGTACAAGGTCGGCGACGAGATCCGCAATAACGACGAGCTGCGCATCATCGTGCGCCGGCGGGAGGAACACGACGGCTGCTTCATCTACGCCGGGGTGGACGAGCACGGCAGCGAGATCATTCTGCACGAGCTCGAGCTGGACAGCTTCGTCCAGTTCTCCCGGCCGCTGGATCGCCTGTTCACCGGCCAGATCGACAAGAACACCGCCTTCCAGCTGCGCGTGGACACGCTCACCCACCAGCACGAGCATCGCCGCTCGCCGGCATGGGGCCTGCTCGGCCCGCGTGTGCAACTGCTGCCGCACCAGTACTACATTGCCGGCGAGGTAGGCAGCCGCCACGCGCCGCGGGTGCTGCTGGCCGACGAGGTGGGGCTGGGCAAGACCATCGAGGCCGGGCTTGTCCTGCACCAGCAGCTGTTCAGCGGGCGCGTGGCCAGGGTGCTGATCGTCGTGCCCGGCCACCTCCTGCACCAATGGCTGGTGGAGATGCTGCGCCGCTTCAACCTGCGCTTTTCCATCATGGATGCCGACACCGCCGATGCCTTGCTGGAGGCCGGCGAGGACAACCCCTTCGACACGGCCCAGCTGGTGCTCACCTCGCTCGGATTCCTGACCGGCAACCCCGACTACCAGGCGCTGGCGACCGAGGCGGGCTGGGACATGCTCATCGTCGACGAGGCCCATCACCTGGCCTGGACGCCGGAAGGCGCCAGCCCGGCGTATGCCTGCATCGAGACCCTGGCGGCCGAGGTGCCCGGCTTGCTGCTGCTCAGCGCCACGCCCGAGCAGCTGGGTGTCAGCGGTCACTTCGCCCGGCTGCGCCTGCTGGATCCGCACCGCTTCCATGATCTCGATGCCTGGCTCGCCGAGGAGCAGGGTTACCGCGCCGTCAGTGAACTGGCGGACCGCCTGCTGGCTGAACCGGCGGCGGCGCTGGAGGAAGCGGATGTACGCCAGCGCCTGGCCGACTACCTCGGGCAGGCCCGGCTCGATGTGCTGATGTCCGGGCCGGACGCGGCGGGCGCCGCGGCGGCGGATGTTGCCGATGCCCTGGTGCGCGAGCTTATCGATCGCCATGGCACCGGCCGGGTCATGTTCCGCAACTGCCGCGACAGCGTGCAGGGTTTCAGCGGCCGGGGGCTGCTGGCCCACCCGCTGCCGGCACCGCCAGCCCTGGCCGGGGCCGAGCCCGAAGCGGCGCTGCGCCCGGAGGGCCTGCTCGGACCCGACTGGCCGGGCAGCGATCCCCGCGTGCGCTGGCTGGTGCAATGGCTGCAGGCCAACCGCGGCGAGAAGGTGCTGGTCATCTGCGCGCTGGCCACCACCGCCCGCGCCCTGGAAGAGCATCTGCGGGTGCGTGAAGGCGTGCGCTCGGCCGTCTTCCACGAGGACATGGAACTCATCGCCCGCGATCGCGCGGCCGCCTGGTTCGCCGAGCAGCCCGACGGCGCCCAGGTGCTGGTGAGCTCGGAGATTGGCAGCGAGGGCCGCAACTTCCAGTTCGCGCGACACCTGGTGCTGTTCGATCTGCCGCTGAACCCGGACCTGCTGGAACAGCGCATCGGGCGCCTGGATCGCATCGGTCAGCGGCACCCGGTGCAGGTGCACGTGCCGTTCTACGAGGCCAGCGCCCAGGCCGTGCTGCTGGACTGGCTGCACCGCGGACTGAACGCCTTCGAGACCACTACCCCGGCCGGGCAGGCACTGCTGGCGGAGTTCCGCCCGGAGCTGCTCGCTGCCATGGCCACGCCGGCCGACGCCGCCGGGCTGGAGGCGCTGGTCAGCGCGACTGCGGCACGCGCCGCCGAGCTGGCGCAGGTGCTGCAGGCCGGCCGTGATCGCCTGCTGGAGCTGGCCTCCTGCGACGCACGGCGGGCGAGCGAACTGGTCACCGAGGTGGGCAGTGCCGGCCGGCCGCTGGAGCTCAGCGAGTACATGGGCGCGGTGTTCGATCAGTACGGCGTGGAGTACAGCGCCAACAGCGCGCTCAGCGCGGTCGTGCGCCCGGGTGATCACATGCTCTGCCACGCCTTTCCGGGCCTGCCCGAGGATGGCCTGACCATCACCTACGATCGCAACCAGGCGCTGGTGCGCGAGGACATGGCCTTCCTGACCTGGGAGCATCCCATGGTCACCGGCGCCATGGACATGATTCACGGCAGCGAGTTCGGCAATACCTCCCTCGGGACGGTCAAGGCGCCGCCGCTACCGGCCGGGACGCTGCTGCTGGAGGCGTATTTCGTGGTGCATTGCCCGGCGCCGCGGGAGCTGCAGCTGGCCCGCTTCCTGCCCGTGGCCACCGTCCGGGTGGTGGTGGACAGTCACAATCGCGCCCTGGGCGATACGCTCACGGCGCAATGGTTCTCGCGCAGCATCCAGGCGGTGCCGCGGCGGACCGCGGTAGAGGTCGTCAAGCGCATACGCGGGCAGATCGAGGCGCTGGTGGAGCAGGCCAGCATGATTGCCGAGACCTCCCGGGCCGATATCGTCGCCCAGGCGCTGGCGGCACTGGCCGAGGGTTCGGCCGCCGAACTCGAACGCCTGCGCCAGCTCGCCGCCGTCAACCCGAACATCCGGGCCGAGGAAATCGACTACCTGGAGCGCAATCGCGACGCGCGCGCGGCCTGCATCGAAGCCGCGCAGCTGCGCGTGGACGCCGTCCGGGTGGCGGTGGTGACCTGATCCCGGGCCCGGCGCCGGCCATTGGCCGGCGGCGATGCCTGGCGCGCCGGGTGTGCTCCGCAGGCGAGGCCGGCCGCCTGGCCTGACCTGCCAGCCATCCCGCCCCGGGGGGCCTTCCGGGCCTGCCCCGCGGCATCACGCCGGCCGCAGTGACGCTTCTTTACGTGCCGTTACCGGCCGTTGCACGGCCGGCGGGGACATTTACCCCGCTGCTATGCAGACTCTGTTGTCCGCCCGGGGCCGACCGGCCCGGGCCTGACAAGGAGATGATCCATGAACGCAAACAATCGCTGGCTCCAACGCGGCGTGCTGGTCGGCCTGCTGGCCGTCACCGGCGCGCTTGCGGCCGCCGGGCCCGGCCAGGGCGAAGGGCGCATGCTGCAGCGCTTCGATCTGGACGGTGACGGCCAGCTCGATGCCGGGGAGCAGGCGGCCCACGATGCGGCCCGGGCGAAGCATCACGAGCGCCAGGTGACGCGTTTCGACACCGATGGTGATGGTGCCCTCGACGACACCGAGCAGGCCGCCGCCGACGCGGCCCGTGAGGCCCGTCGCGGGGAGCAGCGCGCGCGCCTGCTCGACCGCTTTGACGCCGACGGCGATGGTGCCC
>CAYGQN010000188.1:0-8232 GCA_964351795.1 uncultured Gammaproteobacteria bacterium | reverse complement strand
CGGCGGCGCGATCGCCCTGGGGCATCCGCTCGGCATGAGTGGCGCCCGGCTGGTCACCACCGCCACCCACGAGCTCATCCGCCGGCAGGGTCGCTACGCCCTGTGCACGATGTGCATCGGCGTCGGCCAGGGCATTGCGCTCATCATCGAGCGCGTCTGAGCCGCGGGCGGCGAACACGGCTGCCGGCTGCCGCCGGCACAGGGGTTCACAGGCGATGGGAGGAGCACCATGGACACGCTGACAAACGCCGCCATGGAAGCGGCCGTACGCGGCTATTTCGATGCCTGCAACAGCGGTGATGCCGGGCGCATCGCCGCCTGGTTCACGGCCGATGCCGTGCACTATTTCCCCGAGGGCAGCCCCTTCGGCGCCCTGCGCGGGGCGCGCGCCATCGGCGAGAACTGGGCCGAGTGCGTGCGCCGCTTCGGCTCCTGGTGGACGGTGGACCGCTTTCTCGGCGATGCCTTGCGGCGCGAGGCGGTCATCGAGTGGACGCACTTCAAGACCGCGGCCGGCCGCGACGCCTTCCTGCGCGGGGACGAGTGGTACTGTTTCGACGCGGCCGGGCTCATCACCGAAATCCGCGCCTACTACGCCTGCCCGGCCGGCGGCGCCGGTGAGCGTTTCGAACTCGGGGGCTACGATTACCCGGGCCGGGGCTACCCGCTGCGCGCACCGGCCGAGCCGGCGCGATGAGCGCCACGGCGGCGCACCGGGTCCGCCTGGTGGCCGCGAGCGGGCGCGAGGTGGAGTTCCCGTGCCCGACCGGGATGGCGATATTCCGCGCGGCCGAGCTGGCCGGGGTCAGGATGCGGGTGGGCTGCATGCAGGGCCGCTGCGCCACCTGTCGCTGCCGCGTGCTGGAAGGCGCGGTCATCAGCGTGCGGGAGGCCTCGCGCCATGCCGTGGGCCGGCCCGACGCCCGCGAGGATGGTCATGTCCTGCCCTGTTCGGTCACGCCGACCTGCGATACGGTGTTGGCGGTACGCAGCCCCTGGCTCGATGCCGGGGACGAATGAAGCAGCCGGCCGGGCCGGCGAGGAGGAAGCACGATGCCCCTGGTGGATCTCCATCACGTCGCCATTCGCACCAGTGATGTGGCAGCGAGTGAGCGCTTCTACACGCAGGTGCTGGGCATGCACAAGGTCGAGCGGCCCGAATTCGATTTCCCGGGCGCCTGGCTGCAGATGGGACAGACCATGTTCCACCTGATGGGCGGCTACGCCGCGCTGGACGAGCACGGCCAGCCCTGCAGCGGCGGAGCGGCGGTGGATCACCTGGCCCTGAATGCGCGGGATTTCGATGCCATGAAGGCGCAGGTGGTTGCGGCCGGCCTCGTGCCGGCCGAGAACGCCATCAGCGCCTTCGGGATCTGGCAGCTGTTCGTGCGTGACCCGGACGGCGTGCTCATCGAGCTGAACTTCCGCGTGGCCGACGAGCCAGAGGGCGCCAATGGCCCGGCCTCGGCCCGCCTGGGCCGTATCGAGGTCTGAACCGCCGCCGGCCGCTCAGGCCTGCCCGCCGGCCAGGCGCGCGGCCGTCTCGACGGTCGCCGGTTCAAGCAGCAGCGGCCGGCCGATGGCGAAGCCCTGCAGGTAGTCCACGCCAAGGCCCTGCAGCGCCTCCATGATCGCCGGGCTCTCGACGAATTCGGCCACCGTGGCCTTGCCCATCACGCGCGCGACTTCCACGATGGCATTCACCATGGCATGCGACACCGGGTCGGAGCAGATGTCCCGGATGAAGCTGCCGTCGATTTTCAGGTAGTCCACCGGCAGCGCCCGCAGGTAGTCGAACGAGGCCATGCCGGTGCCGAAATCATCCAGGGCGAACACGCAGCCGAGGGCCTGCAGATCACGGATGAAATCGCACACCTGCCCCATGTTGGCAATGGCCGCGGTTTCGGTGATCTCGAAACACAGGTGCCGGCAGTGTTCGGGGCAGGTCGTGAGCAATGCCCGCAGGCGCTCCAGGAAATCCGAATCCGCCATGGAGCTGCCGGACAGGTTCACGGCCACGTAGCGCACCTCACCGGCGAGCTGCGGGCCGCTGAGCAGCGCCAGCACCTGCTCGACCATCCACTGATCCAGGCGCGGCAGCATGCCGTAGCGCTCGGCCGCCGGCAGGAAGAACCCCGGTGAGATGATGTCACCGGCCTCGTCCTTCAGCCTGATGAGGGCTTCGTAGCTCTTGCGCGGATCGGGGCCGGGGTGAGCCGGAACGATGGGCTGGAGCGCGACACGAAGCCGCCCCTCGTCCAGCGCGGCCTGCAGGCGATTGACCCAGTTCATCTCGCCACGGCGGTGCCGGACCGCCTCGTCGTTGTCCACGTGGTACTGGATGCGGTTGCGCCCGGCATCCTTGGCGAGATAGCAGGCGGCGTCGGCATTTCGCAGCAGGTCGGTGACCGTCCCGCTGGCGGCATTGATTTCGCACACGCCGAAACTCGCGCTCAACCGGAAGCGCCGCCGTTCCCAGATGAACTGGAAGGCATCGATGGTCGAGCGCAGGCGCTCGACGGTGATGCGTGCAGCCTCCAGCGTGGTGTTCTCCATGAGCAGGCCGAACTCGTCGCCACCCAGCCTTGCCAGCATGTCCTGCTGCCGGATCTGGCGTGCCAGCATGGCGCCCAGCTGGCGCAGCAGGGCGTCGCCGGCCACGTGGCCGCAGGTATCGTTGACGATCTTGAAGCGGTCGAGATCCATGTAGCACAGCACGTGACGGGCGCCGTCGTCGCGGGCGCTGGTGGTGGCGCCGGCCAGCCTGGCTTCCAGCTCGCGGCGGTTGTAGAGGGTGGTCAGGGCATCGTGCGAGGCCTGGTACTGCAGGCGGCGTTCCAGCTCGGCCGCCGCGGTCATATCCTCGCACACCATGTACAGCAGGGTGTCGCCATTGCCGGCCGCCAGGGCCCGGGCGGTGATGCCGACGGTCACCAGCGAGCCATCTGCCCGGCGCAGTTGCATCTGCCAGCGCTGCGCCTCGCCACTGGCGGCCAGGCAGTGGCCGAACTGCTCGCGCAGCTCGCCCAGGCCGGGCGCGGGAACCAGGTCCGCCAGCGAGTGCGGTGAGTGTTCGCGGCCCGCGTAGCCCAGGAACTGGGCACCGAAATCATTGATCGACAGGATGACGCCGTGCGGATCGGTGGTGATGAACAGGCTCGGGTTGTCATGGTAGAGCGCGCGGTAACGCTGCTCGCTGGCCTGCAGTTCGCGCTCGATGCGACCACGCTCGGCAATCTGCGTCTGCAGGGCGGCGTTGGCGTTGGTCAGCTCGGCCGTGCGCTCCGCGACGCGCTGTTCGAGCTGGCCGTTGAGCGTACGGATCTCCCCCCGCTCGACCTCCAGGCTGCGCAGCAGGGCCTCGTTCTCGAAGCCCAGCGCCAGGCTGCGCCGGAGCACGGCGTTGACCGCCCGCGCCCCGCTGGTAATCGCCAGCAGGTACACGGTGAGCATGAACGCCAGGTAGGTACCCTGCGGCATGCTCACCAGTGGCACGCAGAACACGGCCACCAGGGGGATGTTGAAGCTGGCGAAGGCGCGCAGGGACGATGCGTACAGCGTGCCGGTACCGGCCATGACCGCGGCGACGAACATGGTGACCACCAGCAGCGATGCCCCGCCGCCCGGCGGCACCATGAGAATGCTCAGGCCCCAGACCACGCCACTGGCGGCGGCACCGGCACTGAAGGCGGCACAACGCCGACACAGGCTTGCCCGGCCCGCGCCCGCATGGCGATAGTGCCGCCCCATCAGCCACCTGGCGGCCGTCACCGCCAGCAGAAGCGCCAGCCACCAAAGGGTCGATTGCCCGGGGTGGGCCCGGTACACGAGGCCGGCAAGCACCGAGCCGGCGACGCAGCCACCGGCCAGGCTGCCCGGCAGCTGGCGGTAGAGGAGATCCAGTTCTGCTGCCCGGACTCGCCCGGCGTCGCTGTGGTCGACGCACTCGTCGTCCTTGAGGGTTTGCTGGTTGGCCATTACAGGCAAGGCCGTTCCCGTTGGTTGCGCGGCTATAACCCGGGGGAGCGGCAGATTGTCGATATTCTTGAGATGCCCACCGGCCCTGGCCGAGGCCGGCAGGCACAGTGCTTCGCGGCCGCGCCGGCGGCCGGGTCGGACCAGGCTCTCAGACCTGCTCCAGCTCCAGCAGCGTGCCGCAGAAGGCCTTGGGATGCAGGAACAGCACCGGCTTGCCATGGGCGCCGATTTTCGGCTCGCCGTCGCCGAGGATGCGGACCCCGTCCGCTACCAGCTTGTCGCGCGCGGCGATGATGTCATCGACCTCGTAGCACAGGTGATGCATGCCGCCGGAGGGGTTGCGCTCGAGGAAGCTGGCAATCGGTGAGCCCTCGCCGAGCGGATGCAGCAGCTCGATCTTGGTGTTGGGCAGTTCCACGAACACCGTGGTGACGCCATGCTCGGGCAGATCCTGCGCCTCGGAGACGGTGGCGCCGAGGCCGCTGCGATACTGCTCGGCGGCGGCGGCGAGGTCAGGCACGACAATGGCCACGTGGTTGAGTTTGCCAATCATGATCGGTGTGGGGGTTCCTTGGTCGTTCGCAATCAGGGGCGAAGCTTACCGCTTGAGCCCGTGTGCCGGAAGCGTGGCCGGGCGCTGGCGGCCCTGGCCGCGGATGCGGAATAATGCCGGGTCAGGCGCCCTGGCAACCGGACGCCGGGACGGGGTTGCGGCAACGCCATCCACCGCCTGGGCCTTGGGCGCTGCGGCAGGCGCGATCCTGACGGACCGCGTCGCCGCCGAGCCTCGTTGCGGCGGCCAGCCCGGTATGGCCGCCGGCGCTGATGCCGGTGTTGCCCAGGGAGGCTCCGAGCACTGCATGTCACGCCTGCCCCGCATCATCGGCCTGCTGCTGGCCCTCGGCGCCCTGCCCGCGTTCACGCCGCTGGTGCCGGCGGCACCGGGCTATGCCTGGGAGGCGTTGCCGGCCGAGGCCATCCGCCAGCATTACCGGGCGTTGCTGCGCCTGACGCTCGCGGACGGCGAGCGGGTCGAGGGCATGCTGGTGGATGTGATCGGCCAGCGCCTGCGGCTGCAGCTGGCCGGCAAGGATGGCGGCGGTCTGCGCGAGATCGCGCTGGTACGGTTGCGCCGGATCGAGGTGCTGCAGGCACGCTCGGCCGGCCGGTAGGCAGCCCGCAGGCGCCGGGTTATGCTTGCGCGCCCCCGCTTCCACCGGCACCGCCCCGATGTCCGCCGACGACGCTATCTGCATCACTGATGCACACCAGAACAATCTGAAACACCTTGACCTGGTGTTGCCGCTGGGCGAGCTCATCGTGGTCACCGGCGTGAGCGGCTCGGGCAAGTCATCGCTGGCCTTCGATACCGTCTACGCCGAAGGGCAGCGCCGCTACGTGGAAACCTTCTCCCCCTACGCGCGCCAGTTCCTGGATCGCATGGACAAGCCCGCCGTGGGCCGCATCGACGGCATTCCGCCGGCCATCGCCATCAACCAGGTCAACCCGGTGCGCACCTCGCGCTCCACCGTGGGCACCATGACCGAGCTGGCGGATCATCTGAAGCTGCTGTTCGCGCGGGCCGCGCGCCTGTACTGCCAGGGTTGCGGCCGGCCGGTGGTGCGTGACAGCCCGCGCACCATCCTTGCCGATCTGCTGCAGCATTTCGCCGGCGCGCGGGCCCACATCTGCTTCCGCGTGCCGGTGCCCGAGAACTTCGTGGCCGAGGAGATCACCCAGTACCTGGCCGCCCAGGGCTACACGCGGATCCAGGCGCAGGATGCCGACGGGATGCTGGTCATCCAGGATCGCCTGCGCCTCAGCGAGGACAACCGCGATCGCGCCATCGAGGCACTGGCCATGGCCCTGCGCCGTGGCGATGATGCGCTCAGCGTGGTCGTGAACCCCGGCGAGGCCGAGCAGCTGCGCAGCTACTCCGGCCGGTTGCACTGCCCGGACTGCGATCGCGACTATCGCCAGCCCATTCCGAACAGCTTCTCCTTCAACTCGCCGGTGGGCGCCTGCCCGGCCTGTCGCGGCTTCGGCCGCACCATGGGCATCGATTTCGGCCTGGCCGTCCCGGATGCCGGCCTGAGCCTGAAGGGCGGCGCCGTGAAGGTCTGGCAGAGCAAGAGCTACCAGCAGTGCCAGCGCGACCTGCTGCGCTTTGCGAAGCAGCGCGGCGTGGCCGTGGATGTCCCCTGGCGGGAGCTCGATGCCGCCACCCGCGAGTGGGTCATCGAGGGCGAGGGCAGGGCCCGCGACGGGCACTGGTATGGCCTGCGCCGCTTCTTCGACTGGCTCGAGACCAAGGCCTACAAGATGCACGTGCGCGTGCTGCTGTCGAAGTACCGCAGCTACGAGGAATGCACGGCCTGCGGCGGTGCGCGCCTGCAGGCCGATGCGCTGAACTGGCGCCTTGGCGACGCCGCCGACCGCGATGCCGCGCTGGCCGGCCAGGCGCCGTTCCGTCACCCTGACAACCACCTGCCCGATGCGGTACTGGCAGGCTTGCCGGGACTGGCGGTGCACGATGTCATGCGCCTGTCGCTGGCGCGCTGCGCCGCCTTCTTCGAGGGCCTGAGCCTGCCCGGGCCGCTGGACCAGGCCGCGGAGCTGCTGCTCGGGGAGATCCGCACGCGGCTGGCCTACCTGACCGAGGTCGGCCTGGCCTATCTCACCCTGGACCGCCAGTCGCGCACGCTGTCCGGCGGCGAGGTGCAGCGCATCAACCTCACCACCGCGCTGGGCACCTCGCTGGTGAATACGCTGTTCGTGCTGGACGAGCCCAGCATCGGCCTGCATGCATGCGACATGGACCGTGTCACCGCCGTGCTGCATCGCCTGCGCGATGCGGGCAACACGCTGCTGGTGGTCGAGCACGACGAGCAGGTCATGCTGGCCGCGGATCGCATCCTCGACATGGGCCCGGGGCCAGGCTCCGGCGGCGGCGAGATCGTGTTCAACGGCTCACCCGCGCAGCTGGTGAAGCGGCGTGGCTCGCTCACGGCCGACTACCTGCGCCAGGCGCGGCAGGTGCTGCCGGCGGACTGGCAGCGCCGGCCCGTCGACGCGGATGCCCCGGCACTGCTCATTCGTGGCGCCGCGCAGAACAACCTGCGCAACGTGGACCTGCGCCTGCCGCTGGGCCGGCTGGTGTGCGTGACGGGGGTGAGCGGCTCCGGCAAGTCGACGCTGGTCGAGGACGTGCTCTATCGCGGCCTGGCCAAGCAGTTCGGCCGCGCAGTGGATGCCCCCGGGGCGCATGCTGCCATCGAAGGCGGCGGCCATCTCGAGGATGTCGTGTTCGTCGACCAGTCGGCCATTGGCAAGACCACCCGCTCCAACCCCGCCAGTTACGTCGGCGCCTTCAATATCGTGCGCGAGCTGTTCGCGGCCGCGCCCGCCGCCATCGAGCGCGGCTATACCGCCGGCACCTTCAGCTTCAACACCGGCAACGGCCGCTGCCCGACCTGCGCCGGCAACGGTTTCGAGCACATCGAGATGCAGTTCCTCAGCGATGTCTACCTGCGCTGCGCGGATTGCGACGGCCGGCGTTTCCGTGCCGAGATACTGGAGGTGCAGATCGCCGCCAGCGACGGTGGCACCACCGCCTCGGTGGCCGATGTCCTGGAGATGACCGTTGCCGATGCGCTCGCGTTCTTCGCCGGCCACGAGGCCCTGGCGGCGGCGCTCGGGCCGCTGGCCGCGGTGGGCCTTGAGTACCTGCAACTCGGTCAGCCCGTGCCCACGCTCTCCGGCGGCGAGGCGCAGCGCCTGAAGCTCGCCGGCCACCTGGCCGAGGCGCGCAAGCGTGCGCGCCAGAGCCGGCACCGGCGCCGCTACGGCGCCGCCGGCGGCACCCTGTTCCTGTTCGACGAGCCGACCACGGGGCTGCACTTCGAGGATATCCACAAGCTGCTGCGCGCCTTCGGCGAATTGCTGGCCGAGGGCAATTCGCTGGTGGTCATCGAGCATCACCTGGAGGTAATCGACGCGGCCGACCACGTCATCGACATGGGCCCGGAGGGCGGCGAGGGCGGCGGGCAACTGCTGTACGCCGGCAGCCCGGCGGGCTTGCGCGAGTGCACCGCCAGCCATACCGGCGCCGCGCTGCGGGCCCGGGACCACGCCCGTCGCGGCAAGCCCGCCCTGGCGGCACGCCGGCGCGGGCGGGCCCGCCGACGGGCCGGCGATCGGCTGATCCGCATCCACAACGCCCGCGAGCACAACCTGCGCAACGTGGACGTGGAC
>CAYGQN010000187.1:0-8250 GCA_964351795.1 uncultured Gammaproteobacteria bacterium | reverse complement strand
GATTGGCCAATCCGGGATAGTGGCGGTAACGGGGCGAAATTATAGCCGGGTCCACTGAATCATCGCTGAGTACGCTGCAAAGAAAAAGGGCGCATCCGTGAGGATGCGCCCTTCGTCGAAACACAAACGCCGGTGTGGCTTACCAGAAGAAGAAGCCACCCACCGAGAAGGTGTCGACTTCGTGGCTCTCGCCACCATGCCATTCCGACTCGGAGTTGGTGTACTCGGCGACGACCTTCAGCCAGGAAGTGACGTCATGGTAGACGCCGACCGTCCAGGCATTCTGCTCGGCCAGCTCGGACACCGAGGCGGCGCCCAGACCCACGCGGGCCAGCTGCTCGGCCGAGGTTTCGTCAGCGTTGTTCTCGCCGTAGCTGACGCCAACCTTGGTCTTGCCGTTGAAGGTGTAGGTGCCCTGCAGCATGAAACCGTCGTTGTCACGCTCGGCACCGAACGGGTCCAGCGAATCGGTGTCCTGCTGCAGCGACATGCCGATGCCTTCGCCGGTGTAACCGGAGGCGACGAACTCGAAGCCGCTGAAGGTAGCCTGGATGCCGTAGTGGATACCGCTCATTTCCACATCGGTACCGTCCAGGGCGCCGCCGACGAAGGAGGCTTCCTGCCAGGCACCGCCGAACCACAGGTTGATGGCACCTTCGCCGAAGTTGGCGGCATAGCTGGCTTCCGCCTCGAATCGCGGCGTGTCGGTTTCAGTGGCGCAACCGACGTTGCCGTTGCCGGCACCGCCACCGGCGCAGATCTGCGACGGGTCAAACATGCCCACTTCCAGCTGGAAGCCGTTGATGTTCGGCGTCTTGTAGGAGATGCGCGAGTTGAACTGCGGGTACACGTAGCCGAAGCCGATACGGCCGAGGGTCGTACCGCCGCCCTTCTGGATACCGTGCACACCCACGCCGAACAGCGTCATGTCGGTGAGGATGTTCTTGCGCTGGAACAGCGACAGCGTACGGCCGACACTGATGGTGCCGAAGTTGCCGTCCACGTTGAAGAACACTTCACGCATGTCGATCTGTGAACCGAAGGCGTTACGCGTGTTGCCGTTGTTGATCTGCGGCGCGAAGCTGATACGGGCCGAACCGGTAAGGCCGTTGACCGTGGGCGACTTCACGTTGAAGCTGAAGAACGCGGGCAGCAGGCCGGTACGCACACGGGCCACGTCCTGGCCGGGAGCCAGCGCGTTCAGGGCGACACCGCCAAGCTGGCCACCTTCGGCCTGGGCCGGGGCCTCTTCAATGTCCGAGTTGACGAAGAAGCCGTTGACGTTGCCGTCGAAGCTTACTTCCCAGCCGTTATCCCCGCCGACCACCACGACGGCCTGAGCCGAATTACCGATCGCCATTGCCAGCGCTGCAGACCCGATTGCTGCTGCCAGTCTGGTCCTGGTGAATTTCTTCTCCATTATTTCCTCCTGAGAGAAATTTTTATTTAGAAGTAAAAGCTTAAGCTTTTGCTCCCCATCTCACTCCTGCCTGACCTCTATTCAGCTCCAGCCGGTGCGGACATGTGGTCGATGAGGACCTGAATTGTCGTCGTCACGACAGTGCAAATTTAATGCATGTTGTACGTGCATGCAAGCATTTGCGCAACAGAAAACACCGAAACAATCGCGTAATTCCGCCTGATGACAGCGTTTTGTTGCTGGCCAGCAACACTAATGCGCACCAGCGCGCGGCCTTCAGCCACCACCTTTCTGGTAGGCCGCCCGAAAACGGTGCAGAAAAGCGCGCATTTCCTCGTCATCCAGGCCTTCGAAATGCAGTTCCAGCGGCGTCACCGGGAGGCGCATGCGCCCGAGGCGGCGTTCGCCCTCCGGGGCAATGCGGATGCGGATGCGGCCCCGACCGGTGTCCACCGTGACCTCGTCAGGGCTGATGGAATGCGGTCGTTCGGCCAGCGCGGCCGGCAGCAGACGGAAGAAATCGGCGTGGCTGATGCCCATTTCCAGGCGCAGCGGGGCGGCGGCCTGTCCACCGGCCGGGGACGGAGAACCGTCTGCCGGCATCAGCCGCCGGCAACCGGCGGCCAGATGGCCAGCGTATCGCCCTCGGCGAGCGGTGTGCTGTCACGCTCGCCCGGTGGCATGAACAGCCCGTTGCGCAGGACCAGGTGGGCGAGCCGGCGCGGCACCTGGAAGCGGTCGATCAGCGCGTTCGGCGTGATGCCCTCATCGACCTCCAGTTCCACCGTGTTGTCCACGGCGTCCGCGGGCAGGTAGTCGCCGAGCCCGGCGTAGAGCTTGAAACGGATCCGCATGGATGGCGTCGACTCGTCCGGACGGCTCACATCACCGCGGCGTTGTGGCCGATGGACTGCGTGCAGCCGAGGTAGGCTTCCATGATGCGGGTGGGATCCTTCATCAGCCGCTCCTTCCAGGGCCCCAGCCGGATTGGCGTCTGGATGAGCCCGCGCAGCACGCCCACGTGCTGGGTCAGGCCGAGGCTGGTCGCGCCCACGAGCATATCCTCCTGGAACTGCAGGTTCAGGTAGCGATAACGGTCGCGGTTCAGCAGCTCCGCGCTGTCTCCGCCCTCCACGCCCATCCACATGCCGAAGGAGCTGGAGATGAGGCCGAGCGTATCGAGCACGTTCATGTTCACCTGGCCCCTGTGCTCCACGCCCTGGCCGACCATGTTGCGGGCGGCGAGCTGGCCGTGTTCCACCGCGGTCGGCTGGATGGCCTGCACGGAGTACTCGCCGGTGGAGAAATCCCGCCCCTGGGCGACGTCGCCGGCGGCCCAGACATCCTCCGCGCTGGTGCGCAGGAACCGGTCGACGATGATCCCGTGGTCGGTCTCGATCCCGCTGCCCTCCAGGAAGCCGATGTTCGGCCGCACGCCGGTGGCCGAGACAATCATGTCGGCCTCCAGCGCATCGCCGCTCTCGAGCACGACTTTCAGCGGGTGTGCATCGCCATCGGTGATCTCCACCACCTTGGTGGAGCAGTGCACGTGCACGCCCTTGGACTCGCACCAGTCCTTGATCAGGCCGCCGGCGGTCTCGTTCATCATGCGCGGCACCATGCGGTCCAGCATTTCCACCACGACGAGATCGGCGCCGCTTGCCGCCAGGGCCTCCAGGATGATGCAGCCGATGAAACCCGCGCCCATGAGCACCACCTTGGCGCCCGGCTTGCAGCCGGCGGCTATCCGGCGGCCATCCTCCAGGGTCCAGCAATTGTGGATGCCCTCCCGGTCGATGCCGGGGATGGGCGGGGTCATCGGGCTGGAGCCGGTGCAGATAAGCAAACGGTCATAGCCCATGCTGGTGCCGTCGTCCAGGCGAAGCTGGTGCCCCGCGCTGTCCACGGTGCCAACCCGTTGCTGGCGCACATCGATGCCGAGGGCCTCGTAATGCCCGGAACCCTTGCGCAGGAAGGTGCCTGCCTCGTCTATCTGCTTCACCAGCAGGTAGGGCAGCGCCATGCGCGAGTACGGCGGCTCGGGTTCCTCGCCGACGAGCGTGATGCTCGCGGCCGGGTCGAACTTGCGCAGGTGCTCGGCCGCGACGACGCCGGCAGGCCCGGCGCCGATGATGACATGATGCATGGGACGTCCCCCGGTTTCCGTTGGCTCAGAGCGACAGGCGCTCGATGGTTTCGGGCCTGATCTCGCCTTCCGGCGTCCAGCCACGGATGTCGTAGTAGTGCGGCAGCATCTCGTCGAGCCGGTTCACCAGGCCCTTGGCCGGGCCGGTCTGCGCCGCTTCGCTGGTCAGGCGTGGCGGCAGGCAGTCGTCCTTGCCCGTGATGCCGGCATCGAGGTTGAACCGGCGCTCCAGGTTCCAGACGCGCTCGCCGAGCTCCAGCAGACGCTCGAGCGACCAGTCACCCTCGCAGGCCGCGTCCACCTGGGGCTGGATGTCTTCCAGCGTCCAGGCGAAGGTGGTGAACACGCACAGGCCGGTGGAGTCCACCACCGAGGTGGCATCCTGGAAGGCCTTCACCAGTTCCGGCTTGCCCTCGGTGACATGCGGATCGGTCTTCTCCGGCACGCCCATGATTTCCGAGGACACCGTGTAGCCGCGCAGATGGCAGGCGCCGCGGTTGGAGGTGGCATAGCCAAGCCCCATGCCCTGAACGCCGCGCGGATCGTAGGCCGGGAACTCCTGGCCCTTGACCGTCATGGACAGCTCCGGTCGCCCGTACTTCTCGCACATGCGCTTGGAACCCAGGCCGAGGATGTTGCCGAAACCCTCGCCCCGGCAGGTCAGCTCGGCGCAGGTGGTCAGCGCCTCGGCCGAGCCGAAGCGCAGGTCGATACCACCGGTATCCTCCTTCGTGATGACGCCGTCCTCGTACATTTCCATGGCCGCGGCGACGGTGGCGCCGAAGGAAATCGGATCGATGCCGTCCTCGTTGCACAGGAAGTTGACGTAGGTGAGGGCGTCGAGATCGTCGATCCCGGTGTCGGAACCGAGCGCCCAGGCCGCTTCGTACTCCAGCCCGCCGGACGCGCCCCAGTACTTGGGGCTGTTCTTGATGGTGTAGTGCTCCTTGTCGATAGTCGAGATGCGACCACAGGCAATGGTGCAACCGAAGCAGGCGGCGTTGGTCACCAGGTTGGGCTTGCCATCGCTCTCGCGCGGCTCGTGCATGGCCTCGGCGGAGATCTTGCTGGCGCCTTCGAACTGCACCTCGCGCATGTTGCGCGTGGGCATGGCCCCCACCTCGTTGATGACATTCATGAGCACCTGCGTGCCGTAGGTGGGCAGGCCGGCGCCGGTGACCTCGTTGTCGTGCAGCACCTTCTTGGCGTCATTGACGGCCTTCATGAACTGCTTCGGGTTCTCGATGCCACCCACGCCCTTCGTCCCGCGTACTGCCACGGCCTTGAGGTTCTTCGACGCCATGACCGTCCCGACGCCCGAGCGACCGGCGGCGCGATGCAGATCGTTGACGATGGCCGCGTACAGGTTGCCCGCCTCGGCGGCGCGACCCACGCAGGCCACGCGGATCAGCGGATCCTGGTGCTTTTCGTGGATCAGGTGGTCGGATTCCCACACCGACTTGCCCCACAGGTCATCGGCGGGAATCAGCTCGACGGAGTCATCCTGCAGGTACAGGTACACCGGCGACGGCGCCCTGCCCTCGAAGATGATCATGTCCCAGCCGGCGTTCTTGATTTCCGCGCCGATGAAACCGCCCGAGTTGGAACAGGCCACGCAACCGGTGAGCGGGCTCTTGGTGACCACCGAGTAGCGCCCGCCGGTGGAGGCCATCGTGCCGGTCAGCGGCCCGGTGGTCATGATCAGCTTGTTGTCCGGGCCGAGGGCATCGCACCTGGGGTCGATTTCCTCGGTCAGGTACTTGGTGGCGAGCCCGCGCTGGCCGAGATACAGCTTCGCCCAGTCCATGTTCAGGGGCTCTTCCGACCAGGTGCCTTCGGTCAGGTTGATTCGAAGAACTCTACGCGTCCAGCTCATTGGGGTTCCTCCTGCCGCGTCCGGCTCAGGATTTGGGGATGTTCTGGGCGGCGTGGGCGCGCATGCGCGCCAGGCCGGTATGGTCGGCATCCACGTAGGTGATTGCCTGCGTCGGACAGGCCGTGGCGCAGGCAGGGTCGCCCCCGCAGAGATCGCACTTGATGACCTTGCCCGAATCGGCGTTGTAATTGACGGTTCCGAACGGGCAGGCAATGGTGCAGACCTTGCAGCCGACACACACGTCCTCGAGGACGTCCTTGGAACCGGTTTTCTCGTTGTACACGATGGCCTCCACCGGACAGGCGTGCATGCACCATGCCTCGCTGCACTGGGTGCAGGTGTAGGGCACGAAGCGCCCTTCCTCGTGGAAGCTGAAGATCTTGATGCGGGACTTGGCGGGGTTGAACACCCCTTCGTTCTCGTACGAGCACGCCATCTCGCACTGCAGACAGCCCGTGCACTTTTCGGGCTCGATCTGGAGCGACCTCAACATAACCTGGCCTCCTTGGGACTGAGGGATTCTCTGATGGTCGCGGCGCCGAAGCGGGCCGACCGGATGAATGCGGGCGTTGACCGGGGAGCTGCGCCGATCGGGAAAACCTCCCGGCGGAGCGCGTGAATTAAGCTGAAGTTCATTACCGCTCGTTAATAGTGCCCGGGTCTTGAAGCGAAATTTGTTATTGTTTTGTTGTGTCGGATATCGGCACAAGCGCACCGATAATGGGCGAGGGTAAACGGTTTACACCGGCTTTTCCAGCCGCTTGAAAACCTTGCCCGTCGCGCTGCATTGCAGCACTTCGGACCCCGCCCGGTTCGGCGCGCCACACGCACACACAGTCGAAGAGGTCTTCCCCGTCATGCGCTTTACGCCGACTCTTCCCAGCCTGGTCATCCTTGCCTGCCTGGCCTGCGCCGGCGCGGTCAGCGCCGCGCAGATCCCGGTTCGCGTCGCCTTCATCGGCAACACTGCCGGCACTGCGCGTGCCGGCGTGGAACAGGGCATCGATGAAGCCAACGTGCAGGGCCGTTTCCTGGGGCAGAACTACACCCTGGTGGACGCCACGGCGGCCGACCTGCCGGGGGATTTCTCCGCCGTCATCGTGGCCGCCGATGCCGCCACCGTGCGCGCCGTCGCCGAGGCGGCCGGCAGGGTCCCGGTGGTGAACATTCTCGCCGAGGACGATGCCCTGCGTGCGGCCTGCCTGGCCAACGTGGTTCATACCATCCCCTCCGCGGCCATGCGCGCGGATGCCGAGCGCCAGTGGGCGCAGGCGCACGACGGCGCGGCGGCCGCAGCCCGCGCCTGGCACCCGGATTTCCGGAAGTACGCCGCATCGCAGCTCAACAGCCGCTATCGCAAGGCGCAAGGCCAGCCCATGGACGACCAGGCCTGGGCCGGCTGGGCGGCCGCGAAGATGCTCTCGGACACCGTGGCCCGGGTGGGCGTCGCCAGGCCCGGGGCGCTGCTGGACTACCTGCGCGACAGCCTCGCCTTCGACGGCCAGAAGGGTGCGGACCTGAGCGTGCGCCCCACCGGTCAGCTGCGCCAGCCGATGCTGCTGGTGAGCCCCGATGACCGCATCCTCGGCGAAGCGCCCGTCCGCGGCGTCGCCCAATCCCTGGACAGCCTCGGCCTGGCCGACTGCGCGCCCTGACGCGAAGCCGCCATCGCCGGAACTTCAATTGCAACGGAGGAACCCCGACCCATGAACCTGCCAAAGATCGCCACCCTGCTCACCGTCGCGCTGCTTGCCGCCGGCGCCCAGGCAGCCGGCACCGGCCGCATCTTCGTCACCAACGAAAAGAGTGACTCGATCTCCGTCATCGATGGCAAGAGCCTCGAGGTGGAGGCCACCATCGACGTGGGCAAGCGCCCGCGCGGCATCGGCCTGTCGCCGGAGGGCGACGAGCTCTACGTGGCCGTGAGCGCCGAGAACGCCATCGCGGTGGTGGACCCGCAGAGCCTGAAGGTCCTGCGCAAGTTCGACTCCGGAGATGATCCCGAGGCATTCGATGTCCACCCCAATGGCAACATCTACATCTCCAACGAGGAAGACGCCATGGCGTCGGTCTACAACCCGCGAACCGGGGAACGGATCGCCACCGTCGAGGTGGGCCTGGAGCCCGAGGGCGTGGCGGTATCGCCGGACGGGCGCTACGTCATCATCACCAGCGAATCCACCAACATGCTGCACGTCATCCAGGTGCCCGAGCACGAGCTGGTGCAGAACATCCTGGTGGGTGCGCGTCCCCGTTCGGCGGTGTTCGGCAGCGACAGCCGCACCGCTTATGCGACCTCGGAAATCGGCGGCGAGATCAAGAAGGTGGACGTGAGCACCGGCGAGATTCTCATCAAGAGCGCACTGAACGACGACAAGGCCAAGCCCGTGGACCTGAAGCTGCTGCCGGACGAGTCCAAGCTCTACATCGCCGGCGGGCGCTCGAACAGCATTTTCGTGGTCAACCCGGAAACGATGGAAGTCATGAAGTCCATCCCCGTTGGCAAGCGCACCTGGGGCCTGGGGATGACGGCCGACGGCAAGCGGCTGTTCACCACCGACGGCGTGGACCACCAGGTGTCGGTCATCGACACCGATACCGACACGGTCATCAAGACCATTCCGGTCGGTAAGTTCCCCTGGGGCGTTACCGTCGACGATTGATCGCCTGCACCAGCGTCAGCGGAAAAGGCGCCCTCGCGGCGCCTTTTCTGTATCCGAGACCATGCCCGGTGGGCGACATGGCCGGCAATGGCCGGACCAGCGCAGCCGGGCTGGCCCGGCATTCGGCGCCGGAGCCGCACCGGCA
>CAYGQN010000186.1:0-8315 GCA_964351795.1 uncultured Gammaproteobacteria bacterium | reverse complement strand
GTCCGCATCCATGTCGACATCTTCGAGATCCACCGTCAGGTGCCGGTCCGTAGCCGCCCGAACCACCTCGTGGACCTGCTGTGCAGCGGACAGGGGGATGGACGCCATGCGCAGGTCGCACACTGCCAGGCCCATGCAGTGCTTGCGGGTACGCAGGGGCGTGAGCAGGCAAACCGGCAGCAGATGGTTCTCCAGCATGAGCTGGAAGCCCCGGTACACACTGCCCACGAACTCGAACAGGGAGTCCCCGCTGGCGGCCTGGCTGGAACGCAGCAGCCCGGAGCGCGTGGAACTGAGGTCGGTCGGGATTTCGCAGTGGTGGGCGCCGAGGAAGGTGAGGCTCTCCCATTCCGTGCCGCCGGGATTGCAGATCGCGCCGGTGATGCCGTTCTCCTCGCAGGGGGCCACCTGGGCCGGCCGCACGCCCTCGAGAAAGCCCCGGTCCCGGATGTTGAGCCGGCCCTTGTCGGCACAGATGTTGCCGAGCAGGACGCGATCACCGGCCACGTGCATCACCAGCAACTCGCCCAGTCCGACGAGGAACAGTTCACTGACCAATCGGGTGGGTTGCATGCTGGGGCGTGGCTCCGTGTCTGCATGGCGGCCGGCCCGCCGGGCCTCGCCTGCGCGCTGACGGCATATGCGCAGGCGCATGCCCAGTATCGGCAGCGCCCACGGGCGATGCAAGTGCGCCGCCACGGGTATTGGACTGTGTGGCAATCCGGCGCCGAAGAACTGGCAGGCGCCAGTGCCTCCCAAAGTTCAAAAGGCGTGGTGCAGCTGGTTCAATCGTTGTCCGCAAACCCACCCGCGGCTAGAATCCCCGCCGGCTTCGGGGGAACAGATGCCGCTGACGACAGGCGCACCGCCCGCGGCAAGCTGCCCGGCCACCGGGAACCGCGCTGCATGCCGCCGCGCGCCCAGGCCGGACCGTCGACACAACGACCTCTAAGCGGGGCGGAACGAGGCCGTGTGTCATCGGCGGAGACTCCCGGCCCCCCTGTGGACAAGCATTGGACACCCTCTTCGTTTCCACCGTTTCGGTGGCCCTGGCGGAAATCGGCGATCGCACCCAGTTGCTGGCGCTGGTGCTGGCGGCACGTTTCAGGCGGCCCTGGCCCATCATCGCCGGGATACTGATCGCCACCCTGGCAAACCATGGCGTTGCCGCGCAGGTCGGCGACTGGATCAGCGCGCTGCTCGATCCGGCGCTGCTGCGCTGGTTGCTTGCCGCCGCCTTCATCGGCATGGGGCTGTGGATACTCGTTCCCGATGACGAGGCCGATGCTGCCGCACGCTATTCCTACGGCGCATTCCTCACCACGCTGGTGGCTTTCTTCCTGGTGGAGATCGGTGACAAGACCCAGATAGCCACGGTGGTCCTGGCGGCCAGGTACGAGCCGGTGTGGATGGTTGTGGTCGGGACGACGATCGGCATGATGGCTGCCAATGTCCCCGTGGTGTTCGCCGGCCATATCGGCGCCGACCGTCTGCCCCTGCGCCTCATCCAGAGGGTGGCCGCCGCTGTGTTCATCGCCATCGGCATCGGTACACTGCTCACCGGCGGGTCCGGGAACTGAGACACCGCCGGCACCAAGATAAACGCTGCCACCAACCCTCCACTCGGGGCGAACCTGTGCCGAGAACGCATCCAGGGGCCGAAGCCATGCGATTCATTCAACCGACTACCCTGCCGGCCCTGCTGCATAGCGCCTGCTTCCTGCTGGCACTGCAGGTGCCTGCACTGCTTGCCCACGAGCCGCATCCGCTCGGCCAGGAGGTACTCGACTGGGCCCCTGACCCGGGCATCCTGAGGACGCTCACCAACGCCTACAACCTGCATGCCGGCGCGACCGCCGTGAGCTGGCGCCCGAATGGCCGCGTGGTGCAGGCGCACGGCCGCCAATGCATCAGCGGGCCACAGTTCCTGTTCGACGTGGACGACAACCTCGCTTTCGACATCGACGAAACGATCGGTATCGAGATGCTCGTGGATGCCAGCGTGTCCAGCGGACTGACCCTGGCTTACGATCACGCCGTCAATCCCGTGGCCATGGCCGTCCCCTTCCCCGTCGACGGGACAAGCGGCCTGACGCGTATCACCGTCGACCTCCCGCACGCCCGGTTCGCGAACCGGCTGTACGGGCATACCGACTTCTCCATCGCCGCCCCCAATGCCACCATCTTCCCCGCCAGTACCACTGCGGAGCACCAGTTGCTGGTCTGCGACCTGAGGCTGCGGCGCGAGCATCGCCCCCGGCCGGCGCAGAAGGCAGGGACCCTGGTGCTGTCGGTCAGCGATGAACACGGCGAGCCGGTGACCGTCCGGGCCGGCCTGTACGATGCCGACGGCCGGATGCCGCTGGTCAGCGATGACGCCCTGGCGCTGGATCGCTACGGTGAGCGCCTGCGCCAGCTGCCCCTGCGCGAGACCCTGGGATACTGGCCGGGCAAGGGCCGCTTCGTGTTCTACATCGACGGCCGTTACCGTGCCAGCGTTCCGCCGGGCGAGTACCAGCTGGTGCTGTCGCGAGGCCCGGAGTACCGGCTCCTCACGCGCAGCATCCGCGTCGAGGAGGACCAGACCACCAATCTGGCGCTGGCCCTGCAGCGCTGGGTCGACATGCCGGCCAGGGGCTGGTACTCGGCCGATGATCACATCCACATCGAGCGCCCGGACCAGTCGGTGAACGCCGGCATCTCGGCCTTCGTGCGGGCCGAGGACATCCACCTGGCGAACCTGCTGGAGATGACCAACATCGCCAGCTCGCACTATCGGCAATACGCGTTCGGCCCGCGCGGGCACTACCTGGCCGGCGACTACGCGCTCGTGCCCGGCCAGGAATCCCCGCGCACCTCGCACCTCGGCCACACCATCGGCCTGAACGCCGGGGCGCTGCACCTGGATCGCGCGCACTACTACCTGTACGAGAACATCGCCCGCGCCGTGCGCGCCGATGGCGGCATGTGGGGCTACGCCCACGCGGCCATCGACGCCTTTCACCTCAGCCGCGGCCTGGCACTGGATGTACCCATGGGGCTGGTGGACTTCATGGAAGTGCTGCAATTGAACACCCTGAACCCGGCGCTGCTGTACGACTTCCTGAACATGGGCTTCGAAGTCCTGCCCTCGGCCGGCTCGGATTTCCCCTACATGCACGTACCCGGTGCCGAGCGCATCTACGCACGGCTCGACGGCCCGTTCACGGTGCAGAACTGGTTCGACGCCTGGCGCAAACAGCGCAGCTTCGTCTCCAACGGGCCGATCATCAGCTTCGCCCTGAACGATGACACGCGTTCGCGCCGCTTCGACGTGGCTGCCGGCGAGCGCATCAACATGGTCGCCGAGGTGGCGGTGAACCCGGATCTCGACCGCATCGACCGCCTGGAGCTGGTCCGCCACGGCGAGGTCATTGCCACGGCAACTGCAAGCGCGGGGGCGGAAAGCCTGCGCCTGACCCACAGCTACGCGGCCGGGGAATCGCACTGGCTCGCGCTGCGGGCATTCGGGCACGGCATGGGCAAGGCGCACACGGCGCCGGTGTTCGTCTACGTGGATGGCGAGCGGGATTTCCGGGATCGCCGTGCGGCGCCGGCCCTGGCTCGTCGCTACCTGGCATTGCTGGATGAGATTGCCGGCTCCATGCCGGACCTCGACACCGAGTGGGAGCACTTCGATGTCGGTGCGGTGATGGTGCCACGCTGGCTGGAAAACCTGCCGGCGCTGGAAGGGCGGATCGCCCGGGCCCGCGAGCGCTACCGGCAGTTGCTGACGGACTGACCCGGCCACGCGGCGCACCCGCGACGGCCGGGCATGCAGCCGTGGGCCTTGCCAACGCCGGTGCCGATTGCGGCAAGATGGCGGCAGACGGCGTTCACACCCCGCGAGGCCCGGCATGAAAAGGAAGCACTACCGCGAACTGCTGCACGACCTGCAGGTGGAACTGGTCAAGCTGCAGCGCCATCTGATTGCCAGCGACGAGAAGGTGCTGGTGCTGTTCGAAGGGCGCGATGCCGCCGGCAAGGACGGCGTCATCAAACGCATCGTCAAGCACCTCAGCCCGCGGGAGACCCGGGTGGTCGCCCTTGGCCGGCCCTCGGATCGCGAGCGGGGCAGCTGGTACTTCCAGCGCTTCGTCGAGCACCTGCCCGGCCCGCAGGAGTTCGTGCTGTTCAATCGCAGCTGGTACAACCGGGCCGGCGTGGAGCGGGTCATGGGTTTCTGTACCGATGACGAGTACGAACGCTTCATCGCCACGGTCGGCCACTTCGAGCAGATGCTGGTTGACTCCGGGATCCGACTGCTGAAGTACTACCTGGATATCGACCACGACGAGCAGCGCCGCCGCCTGGCGGCGCGGAAGACCGACCCGCTCAAGCAGTGGAAAACCAGCCCCATCGACCAGGTGGCACTGGAGCGCTGGGATGCCTACACCGCGGCAAGAAACCAGATGCTCGCCCGCACCCACCATCCCGCCGCGCCCTGGCACGTCGTGCGCGCCGACGACAAGCGCGAAGCACGCATCAACCTCATCCGCGACCTGCTCGCCCGCCTGCACTACCAGGGCAAGCGCGAGACGCTGCTGGTCCCGGAGCCCGAGGTGGTCTTCGAGTTCAGCCATGCCGCCATCGATAGCGGGCTGCTGGCGTCCTAGGAAACCCGCTGACGGCAGCGCTGATCCCGCCCGTCCTTGACCCGGCGGGCTGCCAGGCGTTTCGGCACTGCCTCGGCAAGGCAGCAACCGCCGCGGTTCGGGCAAGCACTCCAAAGTCGCCACCGAGGTTCGACCTGGGCCGGACCGATCGTGCGCGGTCGGCGGCAAGCCGTGAGCGTGACGCCACCGACAGGCTGGGGTATACAGCCACTTTGCCGCACGGATCACCCACATGAACCAACCAGCCCTCGACCAAGGCACCCTGCCACCGGCCGACGACGAACTGTTCGAACGCATTGCCGCGGCGCTGGAAACCCGCGGCCTGGCGGTGTTGCCCGGCGCGCTGCCGGAGGAGGTGACGCGGGCGCTGGTCGCTGACCTGCACGGGCGCGACAGCAGCGGCTTCCAGGACGCCGGTGTCGGCCGCAAACGTGACAACGCCAACAACCCCTTCGTCCGGCGCAACCGCATCGCCTGGATCAACGACGATGAGCCGGCGTCGCGCACCTGGGTGCAATGGACGGCACGGCTGCGCCATTACCTCAACCGGCGCCTGTACCTGGGGCTGTTCTCGTTCGAAAGCCACTTCAGCATCTACGCACCGGGGGATTTCTACGCCCGGCACATCGATGCTTTCCGCGGCGAGTCCAACCGCGTGCTGTCACTGGTGACCTATCTCAACCCGGGCTGGCAGCCCGACCAGGGCGGCGAACTGCTCATCCATGATCCGGAGGCGACCGGGCCAGCGCAGCGTGTCGTGCCCGCTTACGGCACGCTGGTCATCTTCCTGAGCGAAGTCTTCCCGCACGAAGTCCTGCCGGCAACGCGCACCCGCTACGGCGTGGCCGGCTGGTTCCGAATCAATGCCAGCGTGAACGGCCGCATCGATCCGCCGCGCTGATCGGCCTCGCCAGCCGGTCAAGGGCATGCAAGGTCTGCTCGCTGCAAATGCATTGACCGATCCCGCCGCCAGGGGGGCATGGCAACCCCGATCAGGGCAGCTCCGCACGCAGCACCGCGGGGCGCTTCAGGTACAGGCCGTGCAGGCCGGCGGCGCAGACGATGGCCGCGGGGATGGCGTATATCTCCACCGTCTCGCCGCCGAAGGCCTTCATCAGCACTCCGAGACTGCTCGCCAGGATCCAGATGAGCGTGCTGGGATGCCAGAAGCGATCCCGGCGCACAGCCTCGGTCTGCTCGTGCGCGTCGATGATGCCCTGCTCATCGACCTGCGTCATGTGGACGATGGCAATGGCGCACCAGGCCCCGACGAAAATGGCGAAGTAGCCGAGCGCGCCCACCAGGATCCCGAGCACGTTGCCGAGCATGGCGAAGAACACCCCCGCGCCTACGCACAGGGCCGCCACCACCTTGGTGATGTTCACGCCCAGGTGTTTCAGAAAGGCCTGCAGGTTCACCGTGGACAACTGGTAGTTGAGGGTGTTGATGCGCATCTGGCTGACGATGACGAACACCACGCCCACCAGCCCGGTGAGGGTGACGATGGCCCGCACGGCGGCCGCGTCGGAGTCCAGCGCGCCGAGGCTGGAAGCCACCGTGGCGGTGATGAAGATGCCGATGGCACCGTTCACCGAGTAGGTCAGCAGGAACAGCGGCATGCCGAAGGTGATCCAGAAATGGTAGCGGGCATCGGCCGGCCGGCCGAAGCGCCCGTAGTCCTGCGCGGCGAGCAGTTGCGCACCGCCGAGCGCCCACAGGAAGAACACGTTGATGCAACGGCCATCGATGCGCCCGCCGTCGGGTCCGTAGGACAGCCAGTCATTGTTGTAGCCGGCATGGCCGATGGCCGCCACCACGATGTAGATCATGCCCGCGACGAACACCGGCAGCAGGAAGCCGTTGAACTTGTCCAGGTAGGCGGAAATCCGCCCGAACGCGATGGGCACGCTGGCCAGCACCACCAGCAGGTAGGCGTGCCAGGCCTTAAGGCCGGCGAAATAGCCGTGCAGGGCCTCGGCGATGATCGCGCTCTCGATGACGGCGAAGAAACTCAGGCAGCCCAGCACCAGCAGCGTCGCCAGCAGGCCGCCGGACTTGCCGAACACCGTGCGCGAGAAGATGTCCACCGACATGCCGGTACGGCTGGCAAAGCTCGCCACGGTGCCACCGGCCAGGCCCAGCACCACCACGGCTGCCGCAGTGCCGGCGAAGGTGTTCATGGCGCCGTAGGTGCTCGCCAGGGCGCTGGAGAACACCACGCTGAACAGCGCGCTGATGACGGCCCAGTAGGCCATGTGCAGGGACATGCGCGACATGCGCGCCTCGGCCGGCACGCGATCAATGGCGTAGTCCGGGTCGCCATGCGCGATGTGGGCTTCCAGGCTGTCGTTGTTCGGCATGCTTGCTCCGGCAGTCGCTCAGCGGCCCTGAGCCGCGCACACGATACCCAATTCCACCGGCGCGAAGAACCGCAGCGTCGGCCGGCCCGTCGCGGCACAGTCGGAGGGCGTGACAATGCCGGCCGGCACCTGGATGGTGCATGGATGCGGCGCTGCCCTCGGCCAGGCCGTGCAGGAACACTGCGGCAGGCGGCAGCGCGGTGGCCTCTGGTATATTCCCGGGCAGCCGCCCCCGCCAGCGCCTGAAAACGGCCGCTGGACTGACGGGCTCGCAACCCGCGGGGCCGCCGTCAACCGGTACGCGACGAACGGCCCTGTGGTCGCCGGGCCCGTCGCCGGCGGGTCTTGCACCATGAACGCGCCGGGCGCCCTGTCCGGCCGCCGGCAGAGGCCCGCAAGGAGCGCCCGTGAACCCGACGCCCGAAAACCATCACCTTCCCGCAAGCGTCCCAGGGAACGCTGATGCACCCTGCCGGCCCGGCCGGCGCAGCCTTGCGACGGAACACGGGGCGCTACGTCCGTGAAGCCCGTGCCAGTGCGAGCGGTGATTCTCCGCCTTGCCATCGCGGCCCTGGCGCTGCTCGCCTGCCCGATGGTGATGGCCGGCCAGATCGAGTTTGTCTTCGAGGACCACTTCTCCGCCGACGAGCGTGCCCGGCTCAGCGCCTGGATCCAGGAGACAAGCGCGGCGCTGGAATCCCTGGTCGGCCCGTTCCCGATGCCTGTCAGCATCCACTTCCACCGTCGTGACAATGCCGCCGAGCCCGTACCCTGGGCGCATACCCGCCGCAGCCGCGTGCAGGGTGTGCACTTCCACGTGGACACCCGCTTCGAGCCGGATGCATTCCGCGAGGACTGGACGGCGCCGCATGAACTCTCGCACCTGGTGCTGCCCTACCTGGGGCGGCCGCATGCCTGGTTCGCCGAAGGCTTCGCCAGCTACCTTCAGTATCGCGTCATGCAGGCCATGGGCGTGCTCACGCCGGCCGAGGCACAGGCACGCCTGCAGCGGAACATCGACAGCGCGGCCCGCAACTACGATTACCCGGACCAGCCCTTCGCCAGCGCCGCGCCCCGGCTGCACGAGGAGCACCGTTACCCGGTGATGTACTGGGGGGGTGCCGCGTATTTCCTGCAGGTGGACGCCGCGCTGGCGGAACGCGGCACCAACCTGCTTGCGGTGCTGGAGCGCTACATGGCCTGCTGCCGGCGTAATCGCGACAGCCTGGAGGGCTTGCTGCAGGCGCTGGACCGCCTGAGCGACGGCGACCTGTTCAGCCGCTGCCTGGCCAGGTTCCGC
>CAYGQN010000185.1:1358-8403 GCA_964351795.1 uncultured Gammaproteobacteria bacterium | reverse complement strand
CCGGCCGATGCTGCATCGAGGGCAAGCGCGGCTTCATTGCCGCAGAGCGGCCGAAACTTCTCGACCGCCTGCATATCGACCCGGACACCTGGCTGGCGCGGATGCGCAGCCAGCGCGGCTCCGCGCATCACGCGGTCGGGGCACCTTCGATGCTGCGCCGCTTCGCCGAGCGCATGCGCCAGAAGTGGGTGCATGGACTCGCCGCCGCTGAGGCCTTGTATCCGACATAGCGACGGCGCCTCGACCACTCAGTCACTGGACTTACGACGTCGGGGACCCGCTCCTCACGGATGCGCTTGCGTCGAAACCGCGAAATCACGCTTCGCAAGTGCGGAAATCGACCAGAACCAATGAAGCCGCCCGGTTGCTGGGCGTCATCAATCAGCATCTACCCAGGTAATCGCCAAAAACTGCGCTAACTGCGGCAGCGCACGGCCGTCAATTGATGCGTGTCCCAGTAATTTACCAGGCGGCCAAGGCTGTCATACCGTTCGAGATGGCCATCGGAATCGGTGACTTCCCAGCCGGGCGCCCCACCGGGCAACACGGCCTGCGACAGGGTCAGGACAACATCCGGCTTTGCGGTCCAGGCATTTCCGTCGTAAGTGAACAGCACCTGCTGTCCGGTGGGTCGCTCCAGGATCACGCGCTGCGGTGCGGACGGCGTCGGCAGCAGCGTCAGGCTCGCCTGGAAGTTGTGGCGCCATTTGGGCCCGACCGGGGCGCCGGCCGTGGCGGCTGCGAAACTGTTGAAGGTGCGGACGAACTCGAGGTCGGGCCCCGAATAGTCGACTTCGCGCTGCACTTTCTGGCCGGTGACCGCATCACACGGGTTGGCCTCTTCCGAGCCGCATTGCAGCGGCGGTTGCTCGGTGTTTTCCACTGGAGCGTTGGCCGTGCACTGGAAGGCCGTTCCGCCAGCCCAGTTGGGGGAATCCTCTACGACGTGTGCGCCGAGTTCACAGCGGTACGTCCATTCACCAAAGCCGGGCGTCGGATGGGTGCAGTTCATCAAGGCGAAACCGCGCGAATCGCGATACCCGTGGTGGTTCGGGGGCAGGCCGGCGCCGGGGACGTCATCATCGAAGATCGGTATGGTCTGGTCTTGGTTCTGGGTCAGCGTGTACGGCGCCCCTGGGCAGTAAGCCGCAGCCATACAGGCGACCAGTGCTTCGGTCGAAGGCCAGAGCACCGCGCTGCAGGGAGGCGGAGGCGAGCCACCGCCGGGATGGGCGTAGCGCTTCGAATCGGCCTGCGCCGCCCCCGCGACAATGAGCATCCCACACAGGATCTGCAGCAGGCATGAAGCGATTGCGGCGGATGGCCTCGGGTACCGGGCCGGCGCAGATAAGGCTCGCCTGGCCATCATCGCGGCCGTTCCAAGGCGTCGCGCCCGACTCGAGACCGCAAGTCGGCCTTGCGCTGCTTCCAGCTTTCCAGCCTGGCGGGGCTGATCCCTTGTTCGTCCAGGGCAAGCAACCGGCACATACCACCCATCTCGTCGCAGTCGCCGATGGCCTCGTTGCGATTGCGAAAGCACGCGCAGTACTCGCCCGCGGCGCAGGTCTCGTGGGTGAAGCACAGCGGTGGTTGCGCGAGGGTGGGAGTGGAAACCAGAAGGCAGAACGCGCTGGTTGCGAGGCGGAGCAGTAAGCGGTGCATCGGACCTCCTTGTCGGTTCGAAACGGCTTGACAGGCAGCCTACCCCCCCCCTTTGTTACAGCTTGATGACAACGGGCACGCCGGACTGGCGTCGCCTGGCCTGCCCGGAACGCGGGCTCACCCGGCCGGGATGGCGGTCAAGGGCCACAGGTGGGGGCCGCTGCGCAGCGCTGGAAACAGGGGAACGCGGGCGAGAGCGCGCGCTGGACAATCGGGGCGTTGGCCAGCGCGATGCCTCGCGCGGCCGGTGCAGCTGCATGAAATTGCCAGGGCGGCCCGGGTGCCGGAGGGCCGACGGCGACGGGCTCAGTCGCCGAGCAGTTCCCGGCAGCGCGCGAGGGCACTGGCGGCCCGGGCGTCGTTATCAGCGCTGCGCGCCGGCAAGGCGGGGGGCGGCTTCGTCGTGGCCCTGGACGCGGGCCGATCGCCGCCGCCGAGCTGGCGCACCAGGGCGGACTCGCGCTTGAAGAAACCCTCGGTGTGGAAGGAATCGGCCAGGTGCAGGTGCTCGTAATCCAGGTGATGACAGAACTCGTGCACCAGGGTGCGCAGGAAGGTGCGAAAGCGCACCACCTGGCGGTTGCGGGCGGTGCGCATCCACACCGACACCACGGCCGTCTCGCCCTCGGTACGCTCGTACAGGCCGTGCAGTTCGCCACTGTTGTCGCTCGGCCGCACCGCCAGCACCCGCACCCGCACGCGGGCCACCCGCAGGCGATCGGCCAGCCCGTCCAGCAGGCTGGCCGCGATGCGCTCGACCTGCAGGCGATCGCCGGCATCGAGCGAGCGCTCCAGGGCCGCGGTGACGCCGCGCAGCGGGCCAGTGTCCGGCACCTCTATGCGCGCCACCTTGTCGCTGGCGCGGTAAATCGCCTGGTCGCGCCGGCCGAGCTTGTCGTAGTAGGCAAGGGGCATGCACGCATTACACCCTATCGCCCTGCCCGGGAAAAGCGGCCCGGGGGGCTTTCGCGGCGGGGTGGGTAGCGCGGTACAATGCGCTCCGCCGGCCGCGTGCCCCTGCCCGGGGTCGCCCGGTGTGCAGCCAGCCTGTTCCGTTCCCTACCGGAGACTCCCCCATGATCGATCCCTGGTGCCACACGGCCAGTATCGCAGTTGACGTGCGAGCGGAGGCGGCCCTGGCCTACCTCGGCGACGGCATCCGCATGGGCGAGTGGGCGCTTGGCAGCGTCGACCGCGAGGAAGTGGCCACCGGCCTGTTTGCCGGCACCTCGATGTTCGATGGCTCGCGCCAGTTCGTGCGCATCCACCCGGACCCGCAGGAGAACGTCATCTTCTACGACGTGGGCGATGATCCGAACAGCCTGCGTCGGCTGGCCATGATCCGGGTGCTGCCCGGCGGGATGCTGGGGATCGGTGCCCGGCGCTGCGTGGTGACGCTGATGGTCTGGCGGCCGGAAAAAATGCCCGAGACGGACTGGCAGCGCCTGTGCAGCTCGCACGAAACCGAGATGTTCATCATCCGCGCGAAGCTGGAGGCCGGCGGCGCCTGAGCGCGGCTCAGGTGGCGGCAACCGCCTTCAGGTGGGCGGCGCTGTCGCGGCCGAGGTAGGCCTCGATGGCGCGCCGGACGAGGTAGATGAGCGGGATCAGGGCGATGGCCGCCGTCAGCTTGTAGCCGTAGTTCACGCTGCCCACGGCCAGGAACAGGTCCATCGGCCAGTGCTGCGGGCCGATCACGAAAGCCACGTACAGCACGACAAAGCTGTCGACGAACTGCGACACGGCCGTCGAACCGGTCGCGCGCAGCCAGATCCAGCGCTCCCCCGTGCGCCGGCGTATCGCCCGGAACACGGCAACGTCGATGAGCTGGCCGATGAGAAAGGCGATCACCGAGCCGGCAATCGTCCACATGCCCTGGCCGAACACGAACGCGAAGGCGCGCTGCAGGTCGGGCACCCCGGCCTCCTGGGCCACGCCCACCCACCACTCGGCCGGCGACAGCGCGATGGCGATGTAGGCAAACAGGAAGGCATAGATGATCAGCACAACGGTCAGCCACGACAGGAAGCGCACGCCGCGTTCGCCGAAGTACTCGTTGATGATGTCGGTCATGATGAACACCACCGGCCAGATGATGACGCCGGCGGTGAAATTGAGCGAGCCCTCCTGCCCGAATAGCTGCCAGTTCAAAGGCGGCAGGCCGAGCGTCGCTTCCAGGGCGAATATCTTGATGCCGATGAACTCGGCAATCAGGGCATTGCAGATGAAGAAACCGCCCAGGACGAGCAGAAGGCGGTTGGCACGGTCGTTGAGCATGGCGCGCAAGTATACGACGGATGCCCGGCCAGGCGGCGCGGGTTATCCTGTGTCCAACCCAATGCCTTCGACGAGCCCCCGCCAAGCCCATGACTGATTCCAGCTCCCGCCATGCCCACACCCTCGGCGCTGCCGGTGTGCTGCCGTTCATCGCCCTGGCGGCGGCCCTGTGGCTGCTGCCGACGGGCTACACCGCCACCACGCTGCGCTGGCTGCTTGCCTACGGCGCGGTCATCCTGAGCTTCGTCGGCGCCCTGCACTGGGGCGTTGCCCTGGTGCATCCGGAAATTCCCGACGACGCGCGGGCCCGGCTCATGGTCTGGAGCGTGATGCCGGCCCTGGCGGGCTGGCTGGCCCTGGCGGTGACGCCCATCGTCGGCCTCGGCCTGCTCACGGCCATGTTCGTACTCCAGTTCGTTGCCGACCAGCGCCTGGCGGCTCGTTTCCCGCTCAGCCCCTGGTTCCTGCGCCTGCGCGGCCGCCTCACCGCCGCGGTGGTGCTGTGCCTGGCGCTGGCGCTGGCCTCACTGCTGATGCGCTGACGCACCGTGCCCCGCGCTTTACTCGGCCACCTCCGCCCCGGCAGGGCATGGCGGGCAGTGTCTGCGAGGCGCCCGCCGAACAGCCCGGCGCCACGCCCCCGCCAGGGTCACCGGCCTGCCCGGACTGGCCTGGTCAGCCCGGCCGGCAATACACTCACCGCCACCGGGGCACACCGCTGATGCCCTCCCCCCTGGCACTGCTGCGCAGCGTCGGCGCGGGGCTGTCGGAGTTCACCCGCCGCTGGGTACCGGATTCCTGGGTGATCTGCATGATGCTCACGGTGGTGGCGCTGCTGCTGGCGGTGTTCGGTGCCGGCAGCAGCGTGCATGGCGCCGTGCTCGCCTGGGGCGAGGGGCTGTGGAAACTGCTGACGCTGGCCATGCAGTTCACCATCATCATGGTCGCCTCCTACGCCTGCGTCGCCTCGCGACCGGTGTACCGCGCCATGGATCGCCTCGCCGCGCTGCCAGACCCCGAGCGCCCGGTGCAGGCGGTGCTGCTGGCCGGCCTGCTGTCGATGGTCACCGGTTACCTGAACTGGGCGCTTAGCCTCATCGCCGGCGCGATGTTCGTGCCCTTCCTGCTCAAGCACAACCGCCGAGCCGATGTGCGCGTGATCATCGCCGCGGCCTACCTCGGCCTTGGCACGGTGTGGCACGGCGGCCTGTCCGGTTCGGCACCGCTCATCATGGCCACCCCGGGCAACCCGCTGCTCGACCCGAGCACCGGCACCGCCGTGGTGGAGCGCCTGTACCCGATTACCGAAACGCTGTTCAACCTGTTCAACGTCGGTTACCTGCTCATCATCGGCGCCGTGGCGCTCGGCGTTACCTGCGCCCTGCACCCGGCGCGCGGGGCGGTGACGCTCACGGACGAACAACTGGAACGCATCCTGCCGAAGCCGCCGGTGGACGATGCGCCAAGCAACCTGCCCGGCCGGCGCATCGAGCGCCAGCGGCTGTGGACCTGGCTGGCGATCGCCCTGCTCGCCTACCCGCTGGCGCATTCCATCGCCACGCGCGGCTTCGGCGCGAGCTGGACGATCAATGCCTACAACGTGGCTTTCCTGGTGCTGGCACTGGCGCTGCACGGGCGCCCGGACCGCTTCCTGAATGCCTGCCGCGACGGCATCGGCAACACCTGGGGCATCGTCATCCAGTTCCCGTTCTACGGCGGCATCTTCGGCCTGCTGCAGTACACCGGGCTGGGCGCCTGGCTGGGGGAAATCTTCGCCACCGTGGCCAGCCGCGAGACCTACCCCTTCGTGGTCTACGTGTACTCGGGCCTGATGAACCTGTTCGTACCCTCGGCCGGTTCCAAGTGGATCATCGAGGCGCCGTTCCTGCTGCCGGCCGGCAATACCCTGGACGTCTCAGCCACCACGGTGCTGCTGGCCTACGCCTACGGGGATTCCACCACCAACCTGATCCAGCCGTTCTTTGCCATCCCGCTGCTCGCCGTGACTCGGATGCGCTTCGGGGATGTCGTCGGCTACACCTTCCTGGTGGCCTGCGCCTGCTTCCTGGTGAGCGCGGTGGCCATGTTCATCATTCCGGCGGATTTCGGCTGAGCTGCGCCGGGCCCGCGGGAAACCGCGCGGCAACCCGGCCTACAGGTAACGTCCCGCCGAGGCGAGCGCGCTGACCAGCAGCCCGAGTGCCAGGTTCACGGCCACGATAATCCGTAACTGGTTCATCGCCTGGCCGGCGGCCGGCAGGTCCGCCCGGGTCAGCGCGGCGCGCAGGCGGCGCCAGGGCGCGAAGAACAGGTGCAGGAAAGCCAGGATCATCACCAGCCCCAGGACGAACATGCCCAGCACATGGTGCGGCCAGCCACCCATGCCGCCCCAGCGGCTCACGGCGATCAGCAAGCCTGTCGCCGGCAACAGCACGATGGCCGCCCACACCCAGCCGAAGAAGCGCCCCATGGCTCCGGCCAGCAGCGGCAGGCGCTGTGACGGCTCCAGCACCTGGCCGGCGGCCGGCCGCAGACAAAGGTAGGCGAAGAACATGCCGCCCACCCAGACGATGGCGGCGAGTACGTGCACTGCAAAGGCGATGGCATTCATGGCGATGGTTCCGATGGTGCTGCAGGTGGGGGGCGGAGCCGCGCAAGCAGGGCCCGCAGGGACGCCGGGTGGAATTCATGACAGGCGAGCGCCGCGACGATCATTGCGCTGCCGGCGATGATACGCAAGCCGAGCGGTTCGCCGTTGGCAAGATGGCCGAGCAGCAGGGCCAGCACCGGCGTGATGAGCATGATCAGGGCCAGGCGGGCGGCCGACAGGCGCGGCAGCAGGTAGAAGAACAGCACGAAGCCGACCCCGGAGCCGATGACGCCGAGGTAGATGATCGCACCGAGGCTGCGCGGTTCGATGGCCGTGGGCCAATGGCCATCGAACAGCCACCAGGCCAGCAGGAATGGCAGCAGCGCCACCAGCAGGCCACCCGCCGTCGCGGCCAGGGCCGGCAGCCGTGCATTGATGCGCTTGAGCAGCACGACCGAGGCCGAATGCAGCAGCGCCGACACCGTGGTGACGGCCACGCCGAGCAGTGCCCCCTGG
>CAYGQN010000185.1:0-1348 GCA_964351795.1 uncultured Gammaproteobacteria bacterium | reverse complement strand
GAGCACTGCGCCCTGCCCCAGGGCCTCGCCGGAGATGAACAGGATCGCCAGCCCGCCCAGGCCCAGCAGCAGCCCGAGCAGGCGCACGGCATCCGGGCGCCGCTCGCCCAGCAACTGCCAGGCGAGCAGGGAGGTGAACAGGGGCGTCATGCCGAAGATCACCGAGATCCAGCCCGAGGGGATCCGCAACGCCGCCCAGTACACCCCGCCAAGCGCCATGAACATGCTCGCGCCGCTGATGGCGTAACTGGCCAGCGCCGCCCGGCTGACGGGAAAGCGACTGCGCCGCAGCTGCATCAGGATGAGTACGCAGGCCACACCGATGATCACCCGCGCCGCGGCCGCGAACAGGAAACCCGGCCCCTCGCCGCTCCACTTCGTCGCCAGCGGCGTGGTGGTCCAGATGCAGACCACAATGAAATAGGCGAGCGGGACGGGCATGGCGGCAGGGCCTTGTCGGGCTGGGCGGCGCGATACTGCGGCGCAGCGCCAGGCCTGTCAACGCATCCCCGGCAGGCCCCTGCATACCCGCGCGGGCAGACATCCGCCCGGCTGGCACACCCGGTGGTTGAGAGTTTATTTCTTTCGTTAAGGCTCTATTAATTGTTTTTAACTATCATAGGAGCGGATACAGAAGATTCGTCCCCACGCTCGGGTCACCTGTCGGCCGCTGGCGACAACATCCTGGCGCTGGCGGCGGCCGGCACCGGCAGGCCACCGGGCAAGCGCGACTGCGTCACAGCTTCCGGTCGCTGACGCCGTATCGGCCACCATGACGGGGTTCACGTTTTCCGGGCGCCCGTACCGGCGAGTGAGCACTGCCGCACGCTTTGCCACGCCGCTGCCGCCGCCAGGTGCTTCCAGGCCTTGGCCACGCCCCTGCTGGCATCGCTGTTGCATTGAACCAGGCATAGCGGGGACATACCCCACGGGCCGGACGAATCGCCAGGCCCGACAGCAGAGCACACAGGAGAGAACGACATCATGATAAGCAGGACGCTTGCCACCGTAACCGCACTGGTCCTCATGGCCTGCAGCACGCTGGTCGTGGCGGCCACCCAGACCGTGGACCTGCAGACGACCAGCCGAACCAACGCCATCTACCTGTGGGCCGACAATGCCCACACGAGCCTCGGCAATCCGCAGTTCCTGAACAGCGCGATGAATGACTGGTACGTGTTCCGGGATACCGGCACGGCCCTGTACCTGACCGGCTCCGACATCGACGCCGGCTTCGCCAACCGCGGCCTGTACAGCGTCGACATGCAGTCCAGCCGCGAGATCGCCTTCCAGTGGGCGGAGGTGTTCTGGGATGCGGGTGTGGCCAACATCGAGCGCGCCATGAGCA
>CAYGQN010000184.1:0-8421 GCA_964351795.1 uncultured Gammaproteobacteria bacterium | reverse complement strand
CGGCTGCGCTGCCGGTGATGCCCGGATCACTCCCGGTTTCGACCTGCCGGCCCGACCGCGTGGATGAAGTAGCGGGCCGGTCTGGCGGGGCGGGCACGATGGCGAGGACGACGCCCTGGCCGGCTGTTATCGTCGCGCCCTGGCACTGGCCGCGCAGGCCGGTTGTGGCAGTATCGCCTTCCCGGCCATCAGCTGCGGGGCCTATGGCTTTCCGCCGACGCGGGCGGCCGGCATCGCGCTGCGTGAATGCCGGCAGTGGCTCGGCGGGGACCTGCCCCCGCACAGCATCATCCTGTGCTGCTACGATGAGGCCATGCGCGGGCACTACGCGCGCAGCGGAGCCCGTTGATGGCCGTGCAGCAGAACATCATCGCCGTCATCTTCGATTTCGACGACACCCTGGCGCCGGATTCCACGTCGAGCTATCTCGACAGCATCGGCGTGGACACGCACGCCTTCTGGGGGCAGCGTGTTGCGCCGCTGCTCAGCGCCGGCTGGGACCCGGTGCCCGCCTACCTGCACGAGATGATCCGCGAGTCCATGGCGCGGCCGCCGGGCGAGCGGATCACGCGGGATTCGCTCGCGGACTGGGGCGCGCAGGTGCAGCTGTACAACGGTGCCACCCGCATCTTCAGCATGCTGGAGAAGCAGCTTGCCGAGGCCGGCAGCGCGGTGCAGCTGGAGTTCTATCTCATCAGCAGCGGTATCGGGGACCTGTTGCGGGCAACGCGCGTGGCCTCGCGCTTCCGCGACATGTGGGCCTGCGAATTCCACTACGGTGAGGACGGGGGCATCGTCTACCCGCGCAACATCGTCAGCTTTACCGACAAGACCCGCTACGTGTTCCAGATTGCCAAGGGCCTGGTGGGCCCGGATGCACGTGGCAGGCCGTTCGACGTGAACCGGAAGATTCCCGCCAGCGAGTTACGCATTCCGATGGACCAGATGATCTTCGTCGGCGACGGCTACACCGACATTCCCTGTTTCTCACTCATTCAGAAGCAGGGGGGTATCGCGCTGGGGGTGTACGACCCGGAGGATCGCGAACGCTGGGGCCGGGCCTGGGGCTTCATCGCCGAGGGCCGGCTCAGCAACCTGTGCAGTGCCGACTATGGCAAGCGCTCGGACCTGGCGCGCTTCCTGACCATGGCCGTGACCCACATAGCCGAGCGCATCGAGTTGCGCGCCTCCACCTACCAGGGTTGAGCGGGGGCTGGCCGGCGGTTGGTTGCCGGCCGCACGCGGTGGTCGGCAACGCTGATGGTCCTCCGTCGGCCGGGCGCTTTGCTCAGCGGCCTTGCCGGTGCGCGCCGGCCGGGCCCGGGCAGGGCTTTGCTCAGTCCAGGCCCACCGAGAACATGCTGTCCAGATCGTGACGCGAGAACGTCTTGAAGGCGATGAGAGTCTGGGTGGCCGTGATTCCGTCCAGGTCCGCCATGCTGCGCGTGACGAGTCCCGCCAGCTGCTCGTTTTCCTGCACCCGCACGATGGCCACCAGGTCATAGGCACCGGCCACCGAGTACACCTCCGAGATGGAGTCCTGCGCGGCCAGCGCTTCGGCAACGCTGCTGACGTGGCCGCGGGCGGCATTGATCAGGATGATTGCTGTTACCACGATGCTGTCCTCCCCGGGCAGGCTGCCCGCCTTTGCGGCTGGCAGTGTACTGTGCCGGTGGCCGGTTTGGGCAAGTCAAGCCGGAACGGGAACCGGCCCGGTCGCTGGCTGCTGCCCGGGCGCCCCGGGGTGGGGTGGCGTCGCGGGGGCTGGCGATGCCAGGGGCGGGCACCGCCCGACGGGCGCGCGCCGGGGCTTCCCCGACGCCTGTCATGGCCCGGCGTCCCGCGCCGTGGCCGCGGCGTTCTAGAGCCAGCTCATGGTCTCCAGGTGCTCGCGCAGCTGCGAGATGTTGCGGAACTTGCGCAGGATGAGCGAGCGCTTGAGCCCGCAGCAGATGTACTTCACCGCGTCGGGCTGGCGCTGGTAGTGACGCGCGCCGCCGAGCACTTCGTGGAACATGCGCACCAGCTCGCAGATGTCATCCTGGCGGCTGGCGGCCTTGGAGCCGCGCCAGTGAAACAGGTCGACAAGCTTGACGTCGAAGTGCAGGCCGAAGCGGTTGATGATGATGTTCTCGGTGTGCAGATCACCGTGGTATTCGTTCAGCAGGTGAATCGGCTCCAGGCCTTTGACCAGCGCCCACAGCAGGTGCGCGGCCTGGAAGGGTGACAGGCGGCGGCCTGGAAACTCGCTGAGGAAATCCTCCAGCAGCTGGCCTTCCACGTACTCGGATACGAGCACCGTCACCGGCAGGCCGCCGCAGTTCAGCCGTTCCTCGGTGTGGTACTGGATGAGGATCGGGCACTGGCGCAGCTTGTGCAGGCGCTTGGCATAGGTGCGTGCCACGCGGTTGCGGGCATTGCGATGCGGGTAGAAGAGCTTGGCGGCGCGCTCGATGCGGGTACCGAGTTCCGCGATCTTGTAGACCTCGCCCTCCCAGCCGCCGCCGAGCCGGCTCAGGACCTCGTACTTGTCCGCTATACGGTCGCCCGCCTGGAGGTCGAAGCACGTGATGCGATGAGTCATGGCTTCCCGGCCCGTGTTTCGCGCGGTACGTTGGCAGGGGATTATAATCCGCCTCACTGGCGCCAGGGGCACGACATCGGGCATGAGCACAGAATCTTTCGCGGGCGGCCTGCCGCCGCTGTCGGCGTTGCCCCGGCGGCCGCTGCTGTTCCTGGCGCTCGGCTTCGGCGCCGGCCTGAGCCCCAGGGCGCCGGGCACGGCCGGGACGCTGGTGGCCCTGCCGCTTGCGGTGCTGTTGCAGCCGCTGGCCTGGCCGGCACAGCTGGGGGTGATCGTCCTCGCCTTCGCAGCAGGAGTGTTCCTGTGCGGGCGGGCCAGCGCCGAGCTCGGCGTGGCGGACCATCCGGCCATTGTCTGGGACGAAATCGTCGGCTACCTGCTGGCCGTGTGCGGCAGCGCCGGCCTCGCGCCGCTGGCGCTGGGTTTTCTGCTGTTCCGCGGCTTCGACATTCTCAAGCCCTGGCCGATAAGCTGGCTCGACCGTCGCGTCCACGGTGGCCTGGGTATCATGCTCGACGATATTGTCGCCGGCCTTGCGGCCTGGGGATGTTTGCAGGGAATCTTATTTTTATTATAGAGTTACAGAAGTTTTGTAGAAATAACTTTAATATTGGGGCTGTTATGCGCCGTTGCCTGTTCACCGTGCTCATGTTGCTTGCCGCCTGGCCGGTGCAGGCCGACATCTACAAGTACGTGGACAAGTACGGCCGCACCCACCTGACCGATCGTCCCCCGCACGAGGGCTACAAGCGACTGGTCAGGACGTGGAAAGGCTGGACCGAGCGCCGGGCCGGTATCGACTACCGGGCGCTGGAACAGAACCGCCAGCGTTTCTCACCGCTCATCGCCGATGCCGCCCGCCGCTACCGTCTCCCGGAATCCCTGCTGCACGCGGTGATCCGGGCCGAGTCGGCCTACGATCCGGCGGCCGTGTCGCATGCCGGCGCGGTGGGCCTGATGCAGCTCATGCCGGCGACCGCCCAGCGCATGGGCGTGGGCAACCGGCGCGACCCGGTAGCCAACGTGCTCGGCGGCAGCCGCTACCTGGCGGAGCTGCTGGCGATGTTCGACAACAACCTGGTGCTGGCGCTGGCGGCGTACAACGCCGGCGAGAACGCCGTCATTCGCCACGGCTACAAGATCCCCCCGTACCGGGAGACCCGTGGCTACGTCAAGAAGGTGCTGCAGTTCTACCGCGACGATCGCGCCACCGCGCTCACTCGTCAGTAACGCAGCCTTCCGAGGCCGACTTCACCGTCCGGATGTAACGCCCCAGGGTGCCGCGCGTGGCCTTCAGCGGCGGCGCCTGCCACTGCTGGCGCCGATCGGCGAGTTCGTCTTCGGAAACATTGACGTCGAGGCGCCGCTGCTCGGCATCGATGACGATCTCGTCGCCATCGCGCACCAGGGCTATCGGCCCGCCTTCCTGTGCTTCCGGCACGACATGGCCGACGATGAAGCCGTGCGAGCCGCCGGAGAAGCGCCCGTCGGTGATGAGCGCGACGTCGGCACCGAGCCCGGCCCCCATGATGGCTGAAGTGGGCGTCAGCATCTCGGGCATGCCGGGCCCGCCCTTGGGGCCCTCGTAGCGGATGATGACCACGTCGCCCTTGCCGATCCGGCCTTCCTCGAGCGCCTTGAGCATGGCTTCCTCGCCATCGAACACCCGCGCCGGGCCGACGAAGCGCAACCCTTCCTTGCCGGTGATCTTGGCCACCGAGCCGCCGGGCGCTAGGCTGCCCTTGAGGATCTGGATATGGCCGGAGGGCTTGATAGGATTGTCCACCGGCCGGATGACGGCCTGGCCCTCGGCGAGGGCGGGCAGTTCGGCCAGGTTCTCGGCGATGGTCTTGCCGGTGACGGTCATGCAGTCGCCGTTGATGTAGCCATGCTCCATGAGGTATTTCATGACCGCGGGGGTGCCACCGACCTTGTGCAGGTCTTCCATCACGTAACGCCCGCTCGGCTTGAGATCGGCCAGGAAGGGCACGCGGTCGCTGACCGCCTGGAAGTCGTCGATGGTGACTGACACATCCACGGCCCGGGCCATGGCGATGAGGTGCAGCACGGCATTGGTGGAGCCACCGAGCGCACTCACCATGACCATGGCGTTCTCGAAGGCGGCGCGCGTCATGATGTCGCGCGGCTTGAGGTCCAGGCGCAGCAGTTCCAGCACTGCCGCCCCCGCCCGCCGGCATTCCTCGACCTTGCCCGGGTCGGTGGCGGGTGTGGACGAGGAGTAGGGCAGGGACATGCCCAGGGCTTCGATGGCACTTGCCATGGTGTTGGCCGTGTACATGCCGCCGCAGGCGCCGGCGCCGGGGCAGGCCTTGCGGACGATGTCGGTGCGCGTGCTTTCGTCGATGCGCCCGGCGATGAACTCGCCGTAGCTCTGGAAGGCCGAGACGATGTCCACCACCTGCTCATTGCTGTAGCCGGGCCGGATGGTGCCGCCGTAGACCATGATGGATGGCCGGTTGAGCCGGCCCATGGCGATCAGGCAGCCCGGCATGTTCTTGTCGCAGCCGGGGATTGAAACGTTGGCGTCGTACCACTGCGCGCTCATGACCGTCTCGATGGAGTCGGCGATGAGATCGCGCGACTGCAGCGAGAAGCTCATGCCATCGGTGCCCATGGACAGCCCGTCGCTCACGCCGATGGTATTGAAGCGCATCGGCACGCAGCCGGCCTCGCGCACACCCTCGCGTACTGCCGCGGCCAGGTCCATCAGGTGCATGTTGCAGGGGTTGCCTTCGAACCAGACGCTCGAGATACCGACCTGGGGCTTGTCCATGTCGGCCTCGGTGAGGCCGGTGCCGAAGAGCATTGCCTGTGAGCCGCCCTGCGCCTTCGGTTGCGTGACGCGCGAGCTGTATCGGTTCAGTTTTTCCGCCATGCGTGCTGTCCTTCAGTGGTTTCTGGTCACCCTGCCGGCCCCGGCCGGGGGGCGCACAGAATACATGATCCCGCAGGCCGGATGCCGCCGTCGAGCGCCCGCGGTTACAATCCCGGCCCACGACAGCCCTGCCGCGCCCGGCGGCCGGGCCACGAGGGATGGCAAGCATGAGTGATAACGCGCAGTTCGTGGCCTGGTTCCGCGAGACCTCGCCCTACATCAACGCGCATCGCGGGCGGACTTTCGTTATCGAGGTGGACGGGGAAACCGTGGCCGACGCCGAGGTCATCGACCTCGTCCACGACATCGCCCTGCTCAACAGCCTCGGCATCCGGCTGGTGCTGGTGCATGGGGCGCGCCCGCAGATCGAGGAGCGCCTGCAGGCGCGCGGCCTGTCGCCGGCGCTGGTGGACGGCCTGCGGGTCACCGACGCGCAGACCATGGCCAGCGTGAAGGACGCCACCGGCACCGTCCGGATGCAACTGGAGGCCTTGCTGTCGCAAGGGGTCACCAACTCGCCCATGGCCGGCGCGCGGATCCGTGTCGTGTCGGGCAATTTCGTGATGGCCCGCCCCCTGGGGGTACACAACGGCACCGACTACCAGTACACCGGGGTGGTCAGGCGGGTGGATACGGCCAGCATCAATGCGCAGTTGGAACTGGGCGCGATCGTGCTGGTGTCGCCGGTCGGTTACTCCCCGACCGGGGAGATGTTCAACCTGGATGCCGGTGACCTGGCCATGCACATCGCCAGCGCGCTGGGTGCGGCCAAACTCATCTACTTCGGCGAGGATCCGGTGCTCACCGATGCCGGGGGGGACGCCGTGCGTGAGCTGACGCTGGCGCAGCTTCAGGCCGACATGGCGGCCAGGCGGGCGGCCGGCAAGGCCGTTGACCGCCTGCACCAGCTGGCCGGTCAGGCCTGCCGCCAGGGTGTCCAGCGTGTGCACCTGCTGGATCGCCGGGTCGAGAGCGCGCTGTTGCAGGAGCTGTTCACGCGGGACGGCGCGGGCCTGATGATCAGCCTGTCCGCCTTCGATTCCATGCGCCCGGCCGGTATCGATGATGCCGCCGGCATCATCGAGCTCATCCGGCCGCTGGAGGACGAGGGCATACTCGTGCGCCGCTCGCGCGAGAAGCTGGAGATGGAAATCCAGCGCTTCACCGTGGCCGAGCGTGACGGCCTGATCGTCGGCTGCGCGGCGCTGTTGCCGGTGGCCGAGGGCGAAGCCGCTGAACTGGCCTGCCTGGCGGTGCATCCGGAATACCGGCGCAGCGGCTACGGGGAGTCGTTGCTGGAGCTGCTGGAGGCGGATGCGCGGCGCCTGGGGGCCCGGCGCCTGTTCGTGCTGACCACCCAGGCCGAGCACTGGTTTGCCGAGCGCGGTTTCCGGCCCGGCACGATCGACGATCTGCCCGTGTCGCGAAAGTCGCTGTACAACTACCAGCGCAACAGCAAGGTACTCATCAAGACCGTCTGAGGGCAGCCGCAGCCGTGCAAGGGTGCCCCGGGTCCGGCGACCCGGGGCGCGCGCTTCAGGCCGTGCCCTCGACGGTGACGTCCTTCACCTCGACCAGCAACTCATCGTCGCGCACGGTGATGCGCACCACGCCGCCGTGCTCGAGGCGGCCGAACAGCAGTTCCTCGGCGAGCGGCTTCTTGACCTTCTCCTGGATGAGGCGGCTCATCGGCCGCGCACCCATGAGGGCGTCGTAACCGTGCACGGCCAGCCACTGGCGCGCCGCGTCGTCCACTTCGATGTCGACCTTGCGGGCATCGAGTTGTGCCTCCAGCTCGACCAGGAACTTGTCCACCACGTGGGTGATGGTTTTCGGGTCCAGGGCGTTGAACTGGATGATGCCATCGAGGCGGTTGCGGAACTCCGGGCTGAAGGTCTTCTGGATGACCTCGCTGGCGTCGCTGCTGTGATCCTGATGCGTGAAGCCGATGGAGGCCCGGCTGATGCGATCCGCTCCGGCGTTGGTGGTCATGACCACGACCACGTTGCGGAAGTCGGTCTTGCGGCCGTTGGTGTCGGTCAGCGAGCCGTGGTCCATGACCTGCAGCATTAGGTTGTAGACGTCCGGGTGGGCTTTTTCCATCTCGTCCAGCAGCAGCACGGAATGCGGGTGCTTGCTGATGGCCTCGGTGAGCAGGCCGCCCTCGTCGAAGCCTACGTAGCCGGGCGGGGCGCCGATGAGCCGCGACACGGTGTGGCGCTCCATGTACTCGGACATGTCGAAGCGCACCAGCTCCACGCCCATGATGCGGGCCAACTGCCGGCAGACCTCGGTCTTGCCCACGCCGGTGGGGCCGGCGAACAGGAACGAGCCGATGGGCTTGTCGAGATCACCCAGGCCCGAGCGCGACATCTTGATGGCGGTGCCCAGTGCCTCGATGGCGGAGTCCTGCCCGAACACGACCATCTTGAGGTCCCGCTCCAGGGTGGACAGCGCTTCCTTGTCGGAGCGCGTGACCGTCTTGGCCGGGATGCGGGCGATCTTGGCGATGATGTTCTCCACGTCCTGCACGCCGATGGTCTTCTTGCGCTTGGACGGCGGCATGAGCTGGATGCGCGCGCCGGCCTCGTCGATGACGTCGATGGCCTTGTCCGGCAGGTGGCGATCGGTGATGTAGCGGTCGGTGAGCTCCGCGGCCGCGCGCAGGGCCTGGTTGGTGTAGCGCACGTCGTGGTGCTCCTCGAAACGCGACTTCAGACCCTGCAGGATCTTCACGGTTTCGTCGATGGACGGCTCCGAGATGTCGATCTTCTGGAAGCGGCGTGACAGCGCCCGGTCCTTCTCGAAGATGCCGCGATACTCGTTGTAGGTGGTCGAGCCGATGCACTTGAGCTCACCGGAGGCCAGCATGGGCTTGATGAGGTTGGAGGCATCCATGACGCCACCGGAGGCCGCGCCGGCACCGATGATGGTGTGGATC
>CAYGQN010000183.1:7183-8433 GCA_964351795.1 uncultured Gammaproteobacteria bacterium | reverse complement strand
CGCCTGCCTCGCGCAGCGCCGCGACGTTGTCCACGCGGATGCCGATGATGCGCTCCATGCACAGCACTTCACGGCGGCTGAGGTCCCAGTGCACTTCCGGCACGTAGATGCGCTCGGAGCCGGCGAAGTTGCGGCGCAGCTGGGACGCATTGGCCGCCTCGCGCATCATGTCGAGCTCGTCGAGAATGGTTTTCTCGAACTCCGCGACCACGCCGCTCAGGCGCAGGCGCCGGCCCTGCGCCCAGTAACGCTCGAGCATGTCCGCGAGCAGGTACATCAGGCCGAGGTCGCGGCCGATGAGGCGGCGGATCCCGGGGCGCACGACCTTGAGGATGACCTCGCGGCCGTCGGCGAGAGATGCCACGTGCACCTGCGCGATGGAGGCCGAGGCGAGGGGTTCTTCCTCGAAGCGCGTGAACACCTCCGACAGGCTTGCCCCGTAGGCCCGCTCGACGATCGCACGCGCCTGCGCGCCCGGAAACGGCGGTACGGCGTCCTGCAACCGGGCCAGCTCCTCGGCCACGTCGTCCGGAAGCAGGTCGCGGCGGGTGGACAGTATCTGGCCGAACTTGACGAATATCGGCCCAAGGTCCTCGAACACCCGCCGGGTGCGCTCGGCGCGGGGCGCGGTGTGGCTGCGGAACCAGTTCCAGGGCAACAGGTACAGCACGAAGCGAATCGAGCGCAGCAAGGGCGCCTGCAGGATAAGCTCGTCCACGCCGTGGCGGACCAGGATGCGCTGGATCGCGAACAGGCGAATGAACTGCCCGGGCGTTATCACGGCGCCATCACCGCGAGCCTTCCAGCCGCCGGACCCGGGCTTCCAGGCGTTCCAGGTCGTCGCGCGCGCGGTCCACCGCCTCGGCGAAGGCCGTCACCTCCTCGCCATGGGGCACCAGGTCAAGCTCGTTGCGAAGGTACTCGGCGGTACTGTCCTGCACGGCATCGCCGGTCTCGCGCAGCCATTGCCCCACGCCGCGGCCGGCGCGGCCGAGGCGATGCGCCGTGACGTCGCCAAGGTAACGCGCGGCGATGTCCTCCCAGTCGATATCCACTGCCCCGAGCAGGGACTGCAGCGCCTGGGCGGTAGCCAGGTCCCCGGACAGCTTCACGCCACTGCCGGCCCGGGCGCCGCCGGCGCGGGCCATGGCCAGCAATTGCAGCGGCGTGCCCTCGATGTCGACATCGGCCGGCAGTCCATCGTCGTTGCGCAACTGCACGCCGTGGTCGGCGAACAGCACCAGCAGGGA
>CAYGQN010000183.1:4752-7173 GCA_964351795.1 uncultured Gammaproteobacteria bacterium | reverse complement strand
GGTCCAGCGGGGCCGGGCGAAGGCGGATCCGCCGGCCTTCCAGCTGCGCCAGCTGACCGCCGGCACCATCGGCCGCGGCCAGGGCGCCGTTCAGTACTGGCGCCAGGGCGGACAGCGCCCGCTCGGGCAGCTTCACAGGCGATAGCCCTGGTGCACGGCGACGATGCCACCGCTGAGGTTGTGCCAGGTCACCGACTCGAATCCGGCCGTGCGCATCATCGCCGCCAGGGTCTCCTGGTCAGGGTGCATGCGGATGGATTCCACCAGGTACTGGTAGCTGTCGCGGTCGCCGGCCACCTTCTCGCCCAGCCAGGGAATGACGCGGAAGGAATAGCCGTCGTACAGCCGCGCCAGCAGCGGCAGCACCACGCGCGAGAACTCCAGCACCAGCGCCCGGCCGCCCGGCGCCAGCACCTCGAACATGGACTGCAACGCGCGCTGGCGATCACTGGCATTGCGCAGGCCGAAAGAGATTGTCACCGCATCGAAGCTGCCCGCCTGGAAGGGCAGGGCCTCGGCGGTCGCCTGGACCCAGTGCAGGCCGCGGGCGAAGCCCTCGTCGTAGAGGCGGTCGCGACCGCGTTCCAGCATCGGCGCATTGGGATCGGTGAGCACGATATTGCCCTGGCCATCGATGCGCCGGGCGATGAGCCGGGCGATATCGCCGGTGCCGGCGGCAACATCCAGGAAGCGCTCGCCGCGGCGCGGTGCCAGCCGGGCGATGGCGAAGCGCTTCCAGGCCCGGTGCAGGCCACCGGACATGAAGTCGTTCATCAGGTCGTAGCGGTTGGCCACCGAGGAGAACACGGCATCCACCAGCCCGCGCTTGTCGGCGCCGGGAACCTGCCTGAAACCGAAATCCGTCGGCTCTTCGCTGCTCATCGTCTTATCGGGCTCAGCTGTCTGCCGCGTTGTCGGCCGCCGCCGCCAGTGCCGCCTGGTATTCGGCCCAGTAGGCATCGCGGTTGCGGCCGAGGCGATGCAGGTAATCCCAGGAGAACAGCCCGGAGTCGTGGCCGTCATCGAACACCAGTCGTACGGCGTAATTGCCGATCGGTTCCACCGCGGTGATGTTGACGTTTTCCTTGCCCGTCTGCAGCACGCCCTGGCCGGGGCCGTGGCCCTGCACCTCCGCCGAGGGCGAATGCACGCGCAGGAACTCGCAGGACAACTGGAAGGTTTCCCCGCTCTCGTAGCTGATTTCCAGGATCCGCTGACCCTGGAGCAGCCGGATCCTGCTTGGCACGTATGTCGACATGTCAGTTCACTCCAGCGGACTGTGGCCGTGGCCGGACCGCGGCTCAGAGTATGTAGCGGGCCAGATCCTGGTCCCCGATGAGATCGGCGAGATTGGTATCCACGTAGGCGGCGTCCACCACCACCTCGGCCCCGGCCCGCGCGTCGGCCGTGAACGACAGGCTCTCCAGCAGGCGTTCCAGCACGGTGTGCAGGCGGCGGGCGCCGATGTTCTCGGCACTCTCGTTCACCTGGAAGGCGATTTCGGCAATGCGCGCCACGCCGTCGTCGCTGAACTTCAGCTTCACGCCCTCGGTGGACATCAGCGCCGCGTACTGGGTCGTCAGCGCGGCGCTCGGTTCTGTCAGGATGCGCACGAAATCCTCCACCGACAGGGCCGACAGTTCCACCCGGATGGGGAAGCGGCCCTGCAACTCGGGGATGAGGTCGGCCGGCTTGGATACGTGGAAGGCGCCCGAGGCGATGAACAACACGTGGTCGGTGCGCACCATGCCGTGCTTGGTGGACACGCTGCTGCCTTCCACCAGCGGCAGCAGGTCGCGCTGCACGCCCTCGCGGGATACATCCGGGCCGCTGCCCTCGCCGCGCCGGGCAACCTTGTCGATTTCGTCGATGAACACGATGCCGTTCTGTTCGAGGTTCTCCAGCGCGCGCGCCTTGACGTCCTCCTCGTTGACCAGGCGGGCGGCCTCCTCGTCTTCCAGCAGCTTCATGGCATCGCGGATCCGCAGCTTGCGGGTCTGCGTGCGGCCGGCGCCGAGGTTCTGGAACAGGCTCTGCAGCTGCCCGGTCATCTCCTCCATGCCCGGCGGCGTCATGATTTCCACGCCCGGTGTCTGGGCGGCCACCTCGATCTCGATCTCACGCTCGTCGAGGCCGCCCTCGCGCAGCATCTTGCGGAATTTCTGCCGGGTCTCGCCGCGTTCATCGCCGGCATCGCCATCGAGACTGCGTGCCCGCGGCAACAATGCCTCGAGCACACGTTCCTCGGCCGCATCGCGGGCGCGGTCGCGTACCAGGGCCATGGCCTCCTCGCGGGTCATCTTCACCGCCACCTCGGCAAGGTCCCGGATGATGGACTCCACGTCGCGGCCGACGTAACCGACCTCGGTGAACTTGGTCGCCTCCACCTTGATGAACGGAGCATGCGCCAGGCGCGCCAGG
>CAYGQN010000183.1:0-4742 GCA_964351795.1 uncultured Gammaproteobacteria bacterium | reverse complement strand
TTGTTTTCGGGCCTGGGGTTCAGGGGGCGGGCGATTTCGGTCTTGCCAACGCCGGTCGGGCCGATCATGAGGATGTTCTTCGGGACGATTTCCTGGCGCAGTTCGGCCTCGACCCGGGACCGCCGCCAGCGGTTGCGCAGGGCGATGGCCACGGCACGCTTGGCGGCGTCCTGGCCGACGATGTGGCGATCCAGCGCCTCCACGATCGCCTGGGGTGTCAGGTCAGACATGGGCTTGGCAGTGCGGCCTCAGGGGGCCGGCAACTCCTCGATGGTCAGGTTGCTGTTCGTGTACACGCAGATGTCGGCGGCTATCTGCAAGCCCGTCTCGACAATGGTGCGGGCATCCAGGTCGGTATGCAGCACTAGCGCCCGGGCCGCCGCGCGGGCGTAGCCGGCGCCGCTGCCTATGGCCACCACCTCGTCTTCGGGCTCGATGACATCGCCGTTGCCGGAGATCATCAGCGAAGCACTCTGGTCGGCGACCACCAGCAGGGCCTCAAGACGACGCAGGGCGCGATCGGTGCGCCACTGCTTGGCCAGTTCCACCGCCGCCCGGGTCAGGTTCCCGGAGTACTGCTCGAGCTGGCCCTCGAAACGCTCGAACAGGGTGAAGGCATCGGCCGTGCCGCCGGCGAAACCCGCCAGCACCTTGCCCGAGTACAGCAGGCGCACCTTGCGGGCGTTGCCCTTCAGGACGGTATCGCCCAGCGAGACCTGGCCGTCGCCACCCACGGCGACGCGGCCGTTGCGGCGAACGGACAGAATGGTTGTCGAGTGCATTTGGAGCATCGCAAAAGGCGGCAGGGGCTGCGTGTGTGGGCCGGCCATTTTAACGCAAACCGCCGGCCGGGGCGCGGGCTCAGTCCTTGGCGGGCTTGCGCCTGGCACGCGGATGCGCCCGATCGTACACCTGGGCCAGATGCTGGAAATCCAGGTGCGTGTAGACCTGGGTGGTGCTGATGTCGGCATGGCCGAGGAGCTCCTGCACTGCCCGCAGATCACCGGAGGACTCAAGCACATGGCTGGCGAAGGAGTGCCGCAGCATGTGCGGATGCACCCGCACGCCCATACCCTGGCGCTGGCCGCAGATGCGCACGCGCTCCTGGATGGCCCGGGTGCTCATGCCGTGGCCGCGGTGCGAACAGAACACCGCGTCGGTACCGGCCGCTGCCCAGGCCGGCCGGTGTTCCAGCCAGCAGCGCAGGGCCGCCAGGGCCTTGCGACCGACCGGCACGATGCGCTGCTTGTTGCCCTTGCCGGTCACGCGCACCTCGGCCTCGGTGATGTCGAGATCCCCCAGCCGCAGGCCGGCCAGCTCCGACACGCGCAGGCCCGAGGAGTACAGCAGCTCGAGGATGGCGCGGTCGCGCACGTCGCGGATGTCGTCCCCGCCCGCCTGCACCAGCTGCGCGAGCTGGTCCGGGTCGAGGGTTTCGGGCAGACGGCGGTCGGATTTGGGCGCCCGTACCCCGGTCGCCGGGTTGGCGCTGACCAGCCCGCGGGTGTGCAGCCAGTCGAACAGACGCCGCACCGCGGCCAGCAGGCGCTGGATGGAACGGCCGGCGTTGCCACGGCGATGACGTTCGGCGACGAAGGCCCGCAGATGGGCGGTATCCACGTCCTGCCAGCGCTCGATCCGCTGGCGTTCAAGGAAATCGATGAAGGCATCGATGTCGCGGCCGTAGGCCGCTCTGGTCAGCGGTGCAAGCTGGGCGATGGCGGCCTGGAATTCATCGGTACAGGCCCGCAGCGACGACGGATTTTCATCGCGGTCAGGCATTCACCGGCTCGATCCAGGGCGCAATCACCAGGCTGGTGATATCGGCCATGTGCGAGAGCAGCTCCAGGCCCATGTCGGGGCTGAACCGCGACGGATCGTTGCTGGCCACCACCAGCAGGCCGTCCCATTGCCGGCCCGACAGCGGCATCACGACAGCAGAGCCGGTCTCGGCCTGACCGGCATCGAACAGCAATTGGCGGCAGGCCCGGGTGAGCCGGCCGCAGAAGGGTCTGCCGTCGGCCAGCAGGGTCGTCAGAACCTCGCGTTCGGGCGCATGCGGACCAACGAACTCCGGTACGGGGCGCTCGGTGAGCACGGGCCGGGCGAACACGCGCACCAGCGTGTGGTCCGCGCCGAAATCCTCTCGCAGTGCCGTACCCAGGGTTTGCAGCAGCGCATCCGGGGCGTGTTCCTGGACCAGCCGGCGGGTCAGCGCATGCAGCTTGCGGCTGAGGGTCTCGTTGTCGCGGGCGATGCCGATCAGGGCCTGCAGGCGTCGCCGCAGCTCGCGGTTCTCGGCACGCAGCTGCGCGGCCTGTCGCTCCAGCAGCGACGTCGCGGGCCCGGTGCCGTGCGGCACGTTCAGCAGCGCCAGGACTTCGGGATGATCCTCGAAGAACCCGGGGTGCTCGCGCAGGTAGGCGGCAACACTCGCGGGCGAGACGGCCGCGGCCTCGGCCGGGATGTCTGGGGCCGTTTTCATATGGCGATCCTTCCCTCGAATACCGTTGTGGCAGGCCCGCTCATGAACACGCGCTCGCCCTCTCCGGACCATTGTACGGTGAGTTCACCGCCGGGCAAGCACACGCGGACGCTGTCCTCGAGCAGGCCGCCCATGCGCCCGGCGACAACCGCCGCGCAGGCGCCGGTGCCACAGGCCAGGGTTTCCCCGGCACCGCGCTCGTACACGCGCAGGCCGATGCAGCTGCGCGAGCGGACCTCCATGAAGCCCACGTTCACCCCCTCGGGAAACAGGGGGCTGGCCTGCACCCGAGGGCCTATGCCGGCGACGTCGGCCGTGGCGACGCTGCTCACCGCGAGCACCGCGTGCGGGTTGCCCATCGACACGGCGGCGAGTGGCCCGATGGCCTCCTCGCCCGGCAGCAGGTAGTGCTCGGCGCGGGCGGGGGCAGCCAGCGGGATGCGCGCCGGCTCGAACACCGGCAGGCCCATGTCCACCCGCACGCTGCCGTCGGCGAGCAGTTCGGCGCGCAGCACGCTGGTAATGGTCCGCGCGCGCAGGACCGTGCCCGACAGGGCGCCGCGGTCGGCCAGCCAGCGCGTGACACAGCGGATCCCGTTGCCGCACTGGCCGGATTCACTGCCGTCGGCGTTGAAGATGCGATAGTCGATGTCGACCTCGTCGGTGCCCGGCGCAGCAATGACCAGCACCTGGTCGCAACCGACCCCGAAATGCCGGTCAGCCAGCCGGCGCGCCAGCGCGGCGTCTACCGGCACGCTGCCGTCGCGATTGTCGATGAGCACGAAGTCATTGCCGGCGCCGTGCATCTTGGTAAAGGCGATTTGCATGCATCCCCCCGGGCCTGTAGGTGGTGTTCGCCCGCGCGCGCAAGCTTAGGGCCGCGGGGCCGGATTGCAAGACCGCCGCGCGGCCTCAGCGCTGCAGGACGTGGTCGGCGACGAAGGCATTGCTGCGCCGTTCTTCGCCGAAGGTGGACATGGCCCCGTGGCCGGGTACGAATTGCACGTCGTCGCCAAGCGGCCACAGGCGCCCGGTGATGGAGGCGATGAGGGTGGCATGATCCCCGCGCGGGAAATCGGTGCGGCCGATGGAACCGTGGAACAGCACGTCCCCGACCACGGCCAGGCGCGCCTCGGGGCTGTAGAACACCACGTGGCCCGGTGTGTGGCCGGGGCAGTGCCTCACCTGCAGCGTGAGCTCGCCCAGGGGCACCGTGTCGCCGTCCTCCAGCCAGCGATCCGGCTCGAAGGCCTCGGCCGGGGGAAAGCCGAACATGCGCGACTGCTCCGGCAGGGCCTGAATCCAGAAGCTGTCCTCGCGCTGCGGGCCAACAACAGGCACCGCCAGCCGCCGCGCCAGTTCGGCGGTGCCCCCGGCGTGGTCGATGTGGGCATGCGTGAGCAGGATCCGGGTGACCGTCACGCCCCGGGCGGCAATCGCCGCCTCGATACGATCCAGATCACCACCGGGGTCGACCACGGCAGCCTCACCGCTGACCGAGCAGGCCAGCAGGGAGCAGTTCTGCTCGAACGCGGTCACGGGGATGATGGTCAGCTCGAGGCTCATGGGCAAGGCATCCGGTCAGGGTCAGAAATCGAAACCGGGCTGGCTGTTGGCGTCGTAACGCAGTTCACCGTCAACGATGCGCAATTCCGGACTGAGCGCGTGCACCCGCGCCTCGTCCGGCGCCAGCCAGTGGATCACCGTCCAGCCCTGGCTGGTGAGGCTGTCGGCAATGAAGCGGCGATGACAGTGCGCGGGCTGCGCCTCGGCGCACATCACGGCGGTCGGGCCCTGGCTGGCCAGGGCCTTCAGCCGTGCCTCCGCGCGGGCGTAATCCGCGCTGGCCAGGTGGCTCGCCCAGCCCCGGGCCGGCCCGTCCGCCAGCGCCAGGTGCGGGCTGTCGGCCGGTGCCTCGCGGAAGCCGCCCAGCGCCCGACCTTCCCACCGGTAGCCGATGCCGGTGTCGGCGAGCGCCGCCTCGATGGCCTCGCGATCGAAATGCGGGTGCCGGCGCGAGCGCGGAAAGGCCCGCACATCCACCAGCCAGCGCACCCCGGCGGCCTCCAGCAATGCACGAAACGCCGGCCAGTCGCGGTTGCTGTGGCCGAGCGTCAGCAGGTCGGGCACGGCCGGGGTTCCGTCAGGCGCCAGGACTCGCCGGCGGCATACGGCCGCCGATCGGCCAGCCAGTGGGCCGTGTCGGGTTCGCGTGTGTCGGCACCGTCAGGCCCCGGCCGTTGCCGCCGGCGAGTCC
>CAYGQN010000182.1:0-8434 GCA_964351795.1 uncultured Gammaproteobacteria bacterium | reverse complement strand
TCCCCACACCGTGCACGAGCCCCCCTAGGCTCAGGGGGGTGAGGGTGAGGCGGAGGCTCTGCGCCGCCGCGGTGGTCGCCGGCTCGGCGTCGCGGCGGCGGACCTCGAGCATCTCCTTGCGGGAGCGCAGGGCGTCCAGGCCGAGGAGGCCGGCGCCGACGAGGCCGAGGCCGCCCGCGGTCGAGGCGAGGCCCGGCGTGGCGAGGGCGTCGACGCCGTCTCCGAGGTTGCCGACCGCCCAGAGCACGGTGGTCACCGCGGCGCCGCCAAAGGCGACCCAACCGGTGGTCCGCGCCCAGGGGACGCCGCGGACCCGGAGGTCGCGGGCGGTGCTGCGACCGGCGATCCCGACCAGCGGTGCGCCGAAGAGCAGGGTCGGGAAGCCGAGCACCGCAAAACCGCGTTCGCGAAAGCGCTCGTAGAGTTTCTCCAGGCTCTCGTACTGCGGCGTGAAGGCACAGCGACTGGCGGTGTTGACCACCAGCAGCACCTTGCCGGCGTACTCGTCGCACAAGCGCACCGGCGTGGAGCCCAGCAGCGGCCGGCTGCTGTAGTCCAGGCTCGCCGGGCAGGCGACCGCCAGTGTCGGTGCCAGCAGGGCCGACGTGGCCAGCAGGGTGCACAGTAAACGTGAGGGGCTCATCGGCTCGACTCCGGGGTGACAACGGCGCGCATGATGGCGCCGGCGTCGTGAAGGGCCGGTGAACCCCGGGTTCTGCAAAGGCCGCTCAGGCCAGCTCCAGGGTGCCCGTGCCGGGGAATTTCTCCGGCTGGTTGTGCGGGTCGATGGGCAGCTTGATGGTGAAGGTGGTGCCTTTGCCCGGGGTGCTGTCGACCGTGATCCGGCCATGGTGATCCTTGACGATGCCGTAGCCAATCGACAGCCCCAGGCCCGTGCCCTCGCCCACCGGCTTGGTGGTGAAGAAGGGGTTGAAGATGTCGTTGATCACCTCGGCGGGAATGCCCTTGCCGGTATCGCTGATTCGCACTTCGACGAAATCCCCCCGATCCCGGCTGACGATACGTATGGTGCCCCGGCCCTCGATGGCGTGGCCGGCATTGACCAGCAGGTTGGTGAATACCTGGCTGAGCTTGCCCGAGCTGCAGACGATGGTCGGCAGCGCATCATAGTCGCGTTCGATCTCGCACTTGTACTTCAGCTCGTTCCAGACCATTTTAACGGTCAGGTCGAGGATGGCGTTGACATCGGCGGGCTCGAACTCGCCGCTGTCGGTGCGTGCGAATGCTTTCAGGCCCTCCACGATCTCCTTCACACGGAGCATCCCTTCGGTGGACTCGGAAATGATCTCGGCCGCATCGACGAGCACGAAGTCCACGTCTTCGCGTTCGCGTAACGCCGCGGCGTTGGTGGCCGCGGTCATCGTCGCGTGGCCATCGCGGCTGTGCACAGCGGCCTCGAGCTCGCGGTAGGCGTTCAGCATCGCCTTGAGCGTATCCACATGGGCGCCGATGCTGGCGATGTTGCTCATCACAAAGCCCACGGGGTTGTTGATCTCATGGGCGATCCCGGCGGCCAGCTGGCCGATGGACACCAGCTTTTCCGACTGCACGAGCTGGTCCTTGGCCTCGGTGAGCTGCTCGTTGAGAGCCTGCAGGTTGTCCACGTTCTGGCGCAGCTGGATCTCCGCCTCGCGCCGCTCGATGCCGGTGCCGAGCTGCAGGGCAGCGGTCTCGACGATGCGGATGAACTCCTCGTCCTTGATCACCGGCGCCTGGGTGAAGAACTCCGCCACCGCGATGATGCGGCCGAAAGCCCGGACCGGCAGCGCAAAGGCGGTCCGCAGGCCGAAGCGGGCGAACAGCTCGCGGCGCGGCGAGTTCTGCAGCTCGTCGATGGCTTCGCAATAGATGAGCTTGCCGGTTTCCAGCGCCTGGCCGGGCGTGCCCTCGCCGGCGGCCAGGCGCACCTCGGCGGCGGCCAGGGCGAGCGCGTCGGCGTGAAACTCCTCGTCGGTTTCCCAGATACCGCTGGATACCAGCACGCCCGGCGCCTGCGGATCCGGGAACAGCACGTGGCCGCAGGGCCAGCCGCAGCGCGTGCACACCGAGCGCAGGAAGGCGCGCAGGATGGTCGGCGTGTCCGGATCCTGCAGGGCATAGAAGGCGATTTCGTACAGCAGTTCCAACTCGGCCGTGCGGTGCAGGTTGGAAGCCTCCACCGTGGCCAGACGTTCGTGCACGCCGGCCAGTTCACGGGTCCGGCGCTGCAGCAGGTACTCGGCCTGCTCGCGGGCGGCCCGTTCGCGCGCAAGTGCCGTTTCCAGCGCACTCGCCGCGGCGGTGCTCACCTCAGGCGTCCCCGGGGCGGATGGTGACCTGGAGCTTTTCCGTGAGGTCGCCTTCGAACACCAGCAGGCGGCTGATGATCTCGCTGCTGAGCATGGTGTCGGCGGCCAGCAGCAGCAGGCCGGATTCACTGATCACGTCCCGCACGACCACCATACCCGGCTTGAGGAAGCCGGTCGTGAGCATCAGCTCGGCTGCCGGGCCCTCGCTGGTCTGGTCGGCAATGATGCTGCCCAGGGCCTGCACACAGGCCGGATCGTAGGCCTCGCCGGCCTGCTGGCGCAGGAAGCTCATGGCCTGCGCGCTGGCGTGGCGGTGGCCGAGCATGTGCCCGGAGCGCAGGCCGTCGAAGGCGTTCGCCACGGCGATGATGCGCGCCCCCAGCGGGATGTCATCTCCGGCCAGGGCATCGGGAAAGCCCTGGCCGTCCCAGCGCTCGTGGTGCGCGCGGATGAGCCGGCAGGGCCACTCCAGCAGGGGAATGGATACCAGCATGGCCGGGCCGGTGGTCACGTGCGCCTCGTAGGCCGCGCGTTCGGCCCCCGCCAGGCGGCCGGTGGGCTTGCGCACGATATCGTCACTCAGCGCCACCTTGCCCACATCGTGCAGCAGCGCGGCCAGGTAGACATGCTGCAGTTCGGCGGCCGGCAGGCCGAGTTCGCGGCCCATCCTGTGCGCCAGGCGTGCCACCCGGCGGCCGTGTCCACGGGCGGCGAGTTCGCGTGATTCCACCATCTGCGAGAACACCGAGATGGTGTCCTGCCAGGACTGGCGCAGCTGTTCCGTGCGCGCTTCGACGCGCGATTCCAGGTCGGCATTGACCTCGCGCAGCTGCTGGTTCTGCAACTCGGTCAGCGCCAGCAGGCGCCGGTGCTCGGCTTCCAGGAACTGCAGATCCAGCCCACTGGCGACCGCCGCCCGCAGCTCCTCGTCGTTCCAGGGCTTGCTGAGGTAGCGGAAGATGCGACCCTCGTTCACCGCCGAGACGGTGGACTCCAGATCGGAATATCCGGTCAGCAGGATGCGCACCGCCCCGGGCTGCAGCTGTGCCGCCTCGCGCAGGAACTCGGCGCCGCTCATCTGCGGCATGCGCATGTCGGAGAGGATGAGGTTGACCGGCTCGTCCGCCAGGATCGCCAGCGCCCGCGCTCCGCTCTCGGCGGTCAGCACGGTGTAGGGCTGGCGACGGAACACCCGCTGCAGGGCCTTGAGAATGCCCGGTTCATCGTCCACGCACAGCAACGTGGCGGGGCGGGCGTCATCGGCTGCGGGCCGGTCGTTGATGGCCAGGGCTGGCGTGCTCATGGTCAATCCTCACGCGGTGTGATCCTGTCTTATCGGCCAACGGGGCCGGGCGCTTGAGGCGTTGCGGCTGTGGCGGTGCAGCATCGCAAGGGGTCGCGCAGCCGTTATGATGGCGCCCGGCGAGCGTCGGGATCGGCCCGGTGCGCGGACTGCGGAGCGCATGATGAACAAGCTGCTGGAAGACTGGGATCGGCGCGCCGGCGAGTGGGTGGCCGGACGCTGTTTCAGTATCGATGAGCTGCAGGACTGGGCCCGGCGGCGCGTCCCCAGGGCGATGTTCGACTACATGGAAGGTGCGGCCGACGACGAGGTCACGCTGGCCCGCAACCGGGCGAGCTTCAGCCGCTACCAGCTGGTGCCGCGCTTCCTGCGCGATGTCAGCGAGGTCGATACGAGCACGCAGGTGCTGGGCCGGGACATTGCTCTGCCCCTGATGTTCTCGCCCACCGGCGGGGCCCGGCTGTTCCATTACCTGGGCGAGCGGGCGACGGCACCGGCCGCCGCCGAGGCCGGGCTGGTGTACACCCTGTCCACGGCCGGCACCGCCAGCATCGAGGAGGTGGCCGCGTTCTGCCCGGGGCGCAAGTGGTTCCAGGTATACGTGTTCCGGGATCGCAGCCTGGTCGGTGAATTCATTTCACTGTCGCGGGCGAGTGGCTACGAGGCCATGGTGCTCACCGTGGACCTGCCGGTGGCCGGCAACCGCCATCGCGATGCGCGCAATGGCATGCAGGTGCCGCCGCGCTTCACGGCCCGCACCCTGCTGGATTTCGCGCTGCACCCGACCTGGGCGCTGACGCACCTGGCCGACCGGCCGGTGTCCTTCCCCAATTTCGAGCACCGGGTCGCCGCCGCCGATGCCGGTGCGCTGGCACAGTTCATCGGCGAGCAGATGGACCCGGGCGTGACCTGGGAGGATGCCGCGGCCATGGCGCAGCAATGGGGCGGGCCGTTCATCCTGAAGGGCATTCTCAGCGTGGACGACGCGCGCCGGGCCGCGGACATGGGCGCCGCCGGGATCGTGCTGTCCAATCACGGCGGCCGGCAGCTGGATCATTCCCCGGCCGCTTTCGACGTGCTGCCGGAGATTGCCGAAGCCGTCGGCGATCGCCTGGAGATCTACCTCGACGGTGGCGTGCGGCGCGGTACGGACATCATCAAGGCGCTGGCCCTGGGGGCGAAGGCCTGCATGATCGGCCGCGGCTATCTGTTCGGCCTGGGCGCGGCCGGCCCCGCCGGGGTGCGCCGGGCCATCACGCTGCTCGCCGAGGAGTTCCGCCGCGACATGCAGTTGCTCGGCTGCACCTCGGTGGCGGAGATCGGCCCCGAGGTCCTGCGTCGCATCAGCGACTGAACGCCGCCGCGGGGCGGGATTGTCCGCCGGGCGCACGCAGGCTGTGCGTCAGGATGGGCCGGTGCTATGTTGGCTGCCGTCATCCGCAACGGGAGTGCCCGCATGCCTCAACGCAAGTCCTTCGCCCTGGCCCTGTTGCTCTGCCTCGCCGGCGCTGCCGGTGCGGCCGAGTACGAGGTCGACCCGAGCCACGCCTTCATCCAGTTCCGCATCTCCCACCTGGGCTACAGCACCCTGGTCGGGCGGTTCAACACCTTCAGCGGCAATTTCAGCTGGGACAAGGCCGAGCCGGGCGCCGCCACCGTGATGGTCGAGGTGGACACCGCCAGCATCGACTCGAACTGGGCCGAGCGCGACAAGCACCTGCGCGGGGAGGACTTCCTGGACGTGGCCAACTACCCCAGGGCGGTGTTCCGCAGCACGAACTACAGCGGCGATGCCAGCGGCGGCACGCTGGAGGGCGAGCTCACCCTGCACGGGGTTACCCGGCCGATCACGCTGGCGGTCACCGCCATCGGCGAGGGCCCGGACCCCTGGGGCGGCTACCGGGCCGGCTTCAAGGCCAGCACCGAACTGCAGCGCGCCGATTTCGGTATCGACTACAACCTCGGCCCAGCCGCCGAGCGCATGTACTTCGACCTCTACCTGGAAGGCATTCGCCAGTAACGCCAGGTCGCGCGGCAGGTGCGGGCGGGGCCCGCCGGGTGCGCGGCCTCAGCGCCAGAGCATGCGCGCCAGGGTGCCGTCGCGATTGATGAACTGATGCTTCAGGGCGGCCAGGATGTGCATCCCGGCCAGCACCGCCATGGCATAGGCGAGGTAGTAATGCGCGGCAATGGCAATGTCGCGCACGGTGGCGTTCTTCGGCACAACGGCCGGTATGTCGACAAGCCCGAACAGCGACACCGCCTTGCCGTCCGATGTCGAGATGAGGTAGCCGCTCACCGGGATCACCAGCATCATCAGCACCAGCGTGTGATGCGTGGCCTTCGCCAGGATCCGCTGCCGCCTGCCGATGGCGGCCGCCAGCGCCGGCGCCGGGCTGGCGCGCATCCAGGCGAGCTTGCCCACGGCCAGCGCCAGCACCAGCATGCCAAGCGCCTTGTGGTATTCGATGGAGCGCTGGTACCAGCGGTCGAAGTAGGACAGCTCCACCATCCACCAGCCCAGCCACACCAGGCCGAGCATCAGCAGCGCGATGCTCCAGTGCAGGGCCTTGGAGACCAGGCCGTACTGCGTGCTCGTGTTGCGGATTCGCATGGGTTTGCAGTGCCCCTCAGAACTCGGCCAGCAGGCGACCGTGGCCGGGCAGGCGGTCATCGATGCCGTTGCTGCGCAGCGCGTGCCAGTAGGTGGCGGTATTGATGGCGATCACCGGCTTGTCGAGCCAGAACTCGGCCATGGCCGCCACCTCGGCGAAGGCGAGGTTGGTGCCGGCCTGGATGATGGCGTCCACGTCATCGCCGTCCAGTTCGATGACGGCATCGCGCAGGCGCTGGCGGCTGACGTGCGCGATGAGCCGCGGCCCCGGGCATTTCAGGCCGAGGATGCGCACCACCTCGAAGCCGCAATCGGTGAAGAATTTCTCCACGTTGCGATCCCCGATCGGCATGTACGGGGTGAGCACCGCGACGCGGCGGATCCCGCCGTAGGCCCCGGTGGCGGCCAGGCAGGCCTCGGAGCCGGTGGTCACGCCGCAGCCGGCACGGGCCTCGAGCCGCGCCTTGAGGTCTGCCGCGCCGTCGCGGCCGTCCCAGAAGGTCTCGGCCGACATGCCCATGATCACGTGGTCGGGTTCGCAGGTCATCACCGCGTCGATGGCGGCCTCGGTGCTGGCGCGGATGTTGTTGAGCATGGCCAGGAAGCTCTCGTCGTCGGTGACCGGGGTATCCGGGATCACCGCGCGCGAGAAATGGTTGGTCACGCCGTGGGGCGTCATGCGCTCGTACTCCGGCTGGACCGAGGTATTGGTGGAAGGCGCGATAACGCCGAAACGCCGCCGCCAGCCAAGCGAGTCGGTCACGGCTTCAGGCCGCGGCCCGGCGCGACTGCAGCTGTGGCAGCACGTGCTGGCCGAACAGGTCGATGTCGTGGCCGAAGTCCGGGAAGGCGAACATGCAGGCGGCAAGATCCGCCTCGTCGTACAGCCGATCGAGATAGTTGGCGATGGTCGGCCAGCCACCGATGAGCGTTGGCAGGCCCATGAACATGGACTTGCGCTTCAGGCTCTCGCTCATGCCGTCGGACTTGTCGAGCTCGGCCTGGTCCACCAGGTTGCGCAGGGCCGCCTCGTCGGCGCCGGCGACGATGTGCTCGAAGCGCCGCTGCGCCTCGGCGTCGGTATCCGCACCGATGATGTTGAACAGGCCGATGGTGCCCACCTCGCGGCCGAGCGCGCGGGCCTGTTCCTGCAGACGGGAGGTGATGCCGCGCATGGTGCGGATGTCCGCCTCGATGTCGTCCACGTTGCCGCCGGCGATGACGAAGTTGCGGTCGCCGCACTCGGCGGTGAAGCGGATCCCGCGCTCGGACTGGCCGGCGCACACCAGCGGTATCGGCGTGCCGGGTTCTGGGCGGATGCGCGCGTCGTCGAGCTGGAAGAACTCGCCCTGGAAATCGCAGTGGCCGTTGTCCCAGAGCTCGCGCAGCACGTGCACGTACTCGGTGGCGTAATCGTAGCGCCGCGCGAAGTGCGCATCCCCGGGCCACAGGCCCATCTGCGCGAACTCGTCCTTGTACCAGCCCGAGACGATGTTCAGGCCGAAGCGCCCGGGGCACACGGCCTCGATGGTGACCGCCATGCGCGCGGCCACGGCCGGGTGCAGGCTCAGCAGGGTCACCGAGGGGATCAGACGGATGCGGGAGGTGATCGGCGCCAGCGAGGCGGTGAGCGTGAACGAGTCCAGGGCGTGGTCCCAGTACTCGGTCTGGCCACCGAAACCGCGGAACTTGACCATCGACAAGGCGAAATCGAAACCCAGGGCCTCGCACTTCAGTGTGACGTCGCGGTTGAGTTCCCAACTGGGCCAGGTTGGCGGTACGTTGCGCGAGACGATGAACCCGCCTTTCGCGATCGGCAGGAAGATACCGATTTCCATCATGGTCAGTCCCCTTCGGCCCGGCCGGCGCCGGCAGCCGAAGGTATAACGCGCCACCTGCCCGGCGACAAGTCCCGTGCCGGTATCAGGGGGCGGGGCAGTGCTCCAGCCAGGACTCGTCGGTTGCCGCGGCGATGGCGCCGGCGCGTGCCAGTTCGTGCAGGAAGGCCTCCAGGTCCTCGCGCGCCGCCTCGCTCGCCTCGCAGAAGGCCAGCCCCAGGGAGACGTCCTCCGGCGAGCGCCGCTGCTGGTGCACCAGCTGGGCGTGGGCGCTGAACTCCACCAGGCCGTCGCGGAACGGCAGCGTCAGCTTCACCTCGAAAACCGGCCCCGCGCCGGCGCGCGGATCGATGTCCTCGAAGTTCAGCAT
>CAYGQN010000181.1:0-8439 GCA_964351795.1 uncultured Gammaproteobacteria bacterium | reverse complement strand
CACCCGCCCCGGCGCCCGACCCACCTCCCGTAGGAGCGGCTTCAGCCGCGAATGCTCCGGTGTCGGATGAGATGACTTCGTTCGCGGGTGCCGTCCGCCTCGTCGTAGCGTCCGGCGCCGACGCCACCGCCGCCGCAGGGTCCAGCTTCAGCCGGACCTTCGTCGGCAGCGGATCCGGTCGTTGTCAGCTCGTGCCTTGTCCCTGCCGGAAGATGCCGACCACGAACAGCGTCATGGCAACAATGACAGCGACGGCACCGGCGGCCGCCCCGACACGAAACAGCGGCCCGGCCACCATGGTCTGCAGGTACAGCGACGCGGGAAACAGCACGGCACCGCCGAGCATCAGGCCGCCGGCCAGGCGTTGCCGACCCGCGGACCAGTCGATCCAGGTGAGCAACAGGCCTGCCATCACCAGCACCACGGCCAGCTTGATGAAATGCGTGTGCGCATCAATCACGCGCACGTAGTGGCGGTTGGCCGCCTGCGCATCGGCAAGGGCCTCGACCGCTCCGGCGGCATCGCGATTCGCCGCGGCAGTGAACGCGGCCTGGTACTGCTCGCGCAGTGCGAGCAGGGTCTCATGGCCCACACCCTGGCCGTGCACCAGGCCGGCCAGCGAACTGAAGGCGATGAGCGCCAGCGCGCCGAGCAACAGCAGGCGTTGCATACCCGTCATGGCGAGCCCCCCACGGCGACCGCATCAGCGCCAGTCCGTCGCACCAGGCCGCTCAGCATGGCGATGAGCGCCACCAGGGCCAGGAAGCCCGACAGGTCCGCGAAGGCCGCCGAGACCAACCCGAAGATGGTGGCGTTGAAAATGCAGAACGGCAGCGCCCATGCCCCCACCAGGAAGACGATGGCCCAGCGCCGGCGTGTGCGGTCGGTGAAGTAAACGAAGCGCTGGATGAAGGCGAGAAACAACGCGATGAGCCCCATTTCGATGGCATGGGAATGCACGGCGGTGAGGATGGCGATGCGTGAGTTCACGGTGCGATAGTCCCGCACCAGCGCAACGGTATCGGCATTGGCCTCGCTGCCGGCCGCGGCCAGCATCTGCCCGGCCAGTTCAAACTGCAGCGGCTCATGCACGCTGGTGAACACCCAGGCATAGCCCAGGCCGAATACCATCCCCACCAGCATCAGCAGGCTGCCGAAACGCAGCAGCAGCCGCGCACTGCCCGGCGCCAGCAACAGCGCGACGCGTTCGCGGAGCAGCCCCGGCGTGCCGGGGCGCAGCAACAGCCCGGAACCGGCCACACCGATGATCACCGCCACCGCCCCCGCGTCGGACACGAGGAATGCCCAGCCACCGGTGTAGTGGCTGACAAAAATGAACAGGGGCTGCACCAGGCCGCCGGCCACCACCAGCACCGCCAGGGCCACGCGCAGCCGCGGCCCCGCGCTGATGAACGACTGCAACAGTGCCAGCAGCAGCGCCAGCATCCCGAAGGCACCGGCATGCGAGTGGGCATTCATGATGCGGCCACGGCGGTCGAACAGGACGGCTATGCGCTCGAACGCCACCTGCACCGCCTCGGTCTGGCCCTGCGAGGCGGCGCTCACCACGTCGCCCCACAGTCGGCGGATTTCACCGTTGGCGACATGGGAGATGAAGATGGCAAACATCTCTCCCAGCAGCATGTTGATGATCAGCAGCACGAGCCCGCCGAACACGAGCACACGGGCTGCCGGATCAGCAAACAAGGCCGTGTCGGCTGGCAAGGGTTTCATGGCCGGCCGCACCGGGCCAGCGGGGATGGCGATGATGGCAATTGCCTGCGCTGCAGACTCATTGGCGGGCTCCCCCTGGTGCATCCGCGTGATCGTGCGGGCCCGGATGACCCCGACGCCGCGAGCTGGCATGGTAATGCACCCTGGTGCACAGGACACCCCGTAGATGCGCCTGCATGATGTTGACGAGATCATGGCTGATGCCGGGCGCGACTGGTGCCTGTTCGTCCCCGGCCAGCCGATGATGGTGCCATGGCAGTCCGCTGCCACCTACATCGACAGCCCGGCCTTCGCCCTGCTGCGCCCGGCGCTCGGCACGGCCCTGCCGGCACTGGTGGCGCCCGGGCTCACCCGCGTGACGGGCGCGGATGCAGCCGGGCTGGTCGATGCCCTGAACGCCTTCGCCGCCACGCTGGCCGGTGCCGCCAGCGCCGCGGCAGTCTACCCGGATGGAGTGGTGTTTCCGCCGACGGCTGGCCCGCACTGGCCGGCGCAGCGCGAGGCGATCGCGGGCCTGGCCGGCGCCCTGGCCGCCTGGCTCGAGCACAGCGATACCCGCAGCCTCGGCCTGAGCATCCTGGCCATCTGAGGGGGGACGCTTGTCGGGCCCGGCGGGCCGGGTTACCGTCCGGGCACACCCTTCGTGCGAGGAGCTGCGCATGTGGCAATACGATGGCCGGCAACGGCCGGACTTCGCGATCGCCCCCGGGCCCGGACAGGAATCGGTCTGGGACTACCCGCGTCCACCGGCGCTCGTGCGCGATGAGCGCGAGGTGACCGTCAGCGACGGTGCCAGGCTGATTGCGCGCAGCACGCAGTGCCTGCGCCTGCTGGAGACCGCCAGCCCGCCGACCTTCTACATCCCCGGCAGCGCCATCGAACCCGGGGCCCTGGTGGAATGCGCCGGTGTGTCGTTCTGCGAATGGAAGGGCGCGGCCCGTTACTGGGCCCTCGCCGGGCAGCCCACCGAGGCCGTGTGCTGGGACTACCCGGATCCGAACCCCGCCTTCGCCGGCATCGCCGGCCACTTCGCCTTCTACCCCGCCCGCGTGCAGTGCTGCGTGGAGGGTATCCCCGTGCAACCTCAGGCGGGCGGCTTCTACGGCGGCTGGGTCACCCCCGAGCTGGTCGGGCCCTGGAAAGGCGCGCCAGGCACCGGGCACTGGTAAGCTCGGTGTCCGGCGGATGCCGGCGGACAGCGGAGTACCCGGATATGGAAACCATCACGAACGGCGACATCAGGCTGAAGGTCCACATCGAGGGCGAAGGCGAGCCGGTGCTGCTCCTGCACGGCTTTCCGGATTCGCACAAGCTGTGGCGCTACCAGGTGCCGGCGCTGGCCGCGGCGGGCTACCGGGTCATCGCACCGGACCTGCGCGGCTTCGGCCAGTCGGACCGGCCAATCAACGTGGACGCCTATGCCATGACGACGCTGGTCGGCGATGTCGCCGCCATCCTCGATCAGACCGATGCGCCCGCCGCGCACATCATCGGCCATGACTGGGGCGCGATCCTCGCCTGGGTGGTGGCCGGCGTCATGCCGGCGCGCGTGCGCAGCCTCACCGCACTGGCGGTCGGGCATCCGGGGGCGTTCTTCAATGCCGGCATCGCGCAGCGCGAGAAATCCTGGTACATGCTGCTGTTCCTGTACGAGGGGCTGGCCGAGGAACTGCTCATGGCCGACGACTGGGCGTTCACCCGCGAGTTCGTCCGCGACCATCCCGAGCTGGAACACTGGGCGCCCGACCTCTCGCGCGACGGCGCCCTGACCGCGGCACTGAACTGGTACCGGGCCAACGTCGATCCGCGCAAGCCGCAACCGGCCTGGCCGCGTATCGGCGTACCGACGATGGGGGTGTGGAGCAGCGGCGACCATTACCTGGTCGAGGCGCAGATGCGCGATTGTGCCGAGTGGATGGATGCGCCCTTCCGCTACGAGCGCATCGATGGCGCCTCGCACTGGATGCAGGTCGATGTCCCGGGGCAGGTGAACGCGCTGCTGCTGGACTGGCTGGCGTCGCAGGGCTGAGGCCAGCTCAGGGCAGCGCCTCGGCGCTCAGCACGAACACCCCCTCGCCGCCGAATTCAAAACTCAGCCACAGGAAGGCGAGCTCGGGGAAAGCCTCCTCCAGCAGTGGCCACTGGGCACCCACCTCGCACACCAGCGCACCGCCGGGCAGCAGCCGCTCGCGGGCGCCGGCGATCAGCACGCGGGCGAAATCCAGGCCGTCGCTGCCCCCGTCCAGGCCGCCAGCCGGTTCGAAGCCGTATTCCCTTGGCAGCGTGGCCAGCTCGGCCGTGGGCACGTAGGGCGGGTTGCTCACGATCAGGGCGTACGGGCCACGCCCGGCCGGCGGCCAGACATCGGCCTCCAGCAGGTTCACCCGATCGGTGACGTCATGGCGGGCACAGTTGCGCCGCGCCAGTGCCAGGGCATCGCGTGAGCAGTCGGTGGCGTCCACGTGTGCTTCCGGCAGCGCCAGCGCCGTGGCGATGGCGATGCAGCCGCTGCCGGTACCGACCTCGAGGATGTGCGGCTCGGACACATCGGGCAACCACGGCGCATAGCCGGCCTCGATCAGCTCGGCAATCGGCGAGCGCGGCACCAGGACACGCTCATCAACCGCGAACTCCAGGCCGCAGAACCACATCCTGCCGGCGATGTAGGCCGCCGGTCGATGCGTCTGCGCGCGCTCGCGCACCAGCGCCCGCGCCCGTGCCGCGGCCGCATCGGACACGTCCGCATCAAGGGCCGCCTCCGGGCAGTCATAGCCGAGGTCCAGGGCGTGCAGCACCAGGAACACCGCATCGTCCTCGGCGCAGGTGGTGCCATGCCCGTAGTGCAGATCCGCCGCGGTCAGCGCCTCGGTGGCTTCGGCAATGAGCCTGCGGGCGGTATCGGGTTCCTGCCTGGGCATTGGGTTAGAATCCTCGCGTCGGGGCTGAGCAATCGCGGAAATGTAGCACGCCCCGCGTTGTTGTCCGTGCCCGGCCCCCAACGAGCCCGCCATGCCCCGACAGCCTCCCCTTGCACCACTGCTTGTCCTAGTCGGCCTGTGCTTTGCCGCGGGGATCGGCAATGCCTTCTACAATCCCGGGTTGTACCGCCTCTCGCCCACGCTGTTCTGGCTCACCGATGCCGCTTCTTTCATCGTGGTGCCGCTGGCCGGTGTGTTGCTGCTGCACCGGCGCTTCGGCTGGCCGGCCACGGCCCTGGGCTTTGCCGCCCCGACCGCGGCAGCACTCCGGCACGCCCTGCTGGCAGGGCTGGCGCTGACCGCGGTGTTCGCGGCGGTACTCGCCGCCGGCGACCACTGGATCCCGGCCCCTGCCCCGGGCTGGGCCGGCGCCTTGCCGGCGCCCGTGCAGGCCGCGCTGAACAGCGACTTCAGCTACGAACGCCTGATCCCCGGCGCGGGACTGCTGCGCTGGGTGGTGGTCCTCTACCTGTCACTGTCCGCCGGCTTCATGGAGGAACTGGCCTACCGGGCCCTGCTGTTCAGCGCCTGCCTGCGACTGCCGGTCGCGGCCCTGCGACTGCCGCTGTACGTGGTGGCGAGTGCCGCTGCCTTTGCCCTTGTTCACTTCGAACAGGGCCCGTCGGCACTGGCGACCATTTTCGTACTCGGGCTTGTCGCGGCCCTGCTGTACATCCGCCTCAGGGCGGTCGTCCCGTTCATGATCGCCCATGCACTTGTCGATCTGGCCGAGTTCGCCTGACGCCCTGCCGGCCGAGGCAGGCACCTACGTCCTGCTGGCGGCATTGCCGCGGCCGCGGCGGCTGGTCACCGGCCGCCTCGGCCTGTGTGCCTATCCGGCCGGTGCCTGGGCGTATGTGGGCAGCGCCTTCGGGCCCGGTGGCCTGCGTGCACGCCTGCGCCACCACCTGGGCGGGCCCGGGCGCCAGCACTGGCACCTGGATTACCTGCGCCCGGCCCTGCAACCGCGGGCAATCATCACGGCCGCGGGCCCCGAGCGCCTGGAACACGCCTGGGCCTGCCTGCTCGCCGCCGCCCCCGGCAGCCACACGCCGGTGCGCGGTTTCGGCGCCTCCGACTGCCACTGCGACAGCCACCTGTTCCACCTGGGTACGAATCTGGACATTGACCACCTGGCTGGCATACTTGCCCGCTGACGCGCCCGCGGGCAGGCCGAATCCTGCCACCGCTGGTCATTCACAGGGCAAAAACGACAGGCGCAGGCCATGCACGCCATACCACCGATTCGCAAACTCATGACCCCGTTCCCCTACGCGGTGGATGTCGAGGACGACACCCTCGCCGCCGAGGCCCTGATGACCGAACACGACTTCCGGCACCTGCCGGTCACGCGCGACGGTGAACTGGTCGGCATCATCACCTCGCGCGACATCGCCAGCTATGTCCGGGCGCTCGGTGGCAGCACCCGGAATCAGGCGGTCAGCGTCCGCCACGTCTACCGTGCCGACGCCTACATCGTCGACATGGACACGCCCCTGGACGACGTCCTGGAAGCGATGGCGCAACGGCGTATCGGCTCGGCACTGGTCACCCGCAAGGGCCGCCTGGCCGGGGTATTCACCACCAGCGACCTGTGCCGCTTCGTCACCGACGATCTGCGCGAACGGTTCCGGCCCGGCGACGGCAACGACGCCGCCTGAAGCCGGCGGCATTCACTCCCGAGGAGAACAGCAAGCAATGAGCCTGAAACCCTTTCCGGAAATGGTCGCGGCCGCCAAGGCCGAGATAACCGAGACCAGCATCGATGAAGTACGCCAGCGTCTGTCCGCAGGCGATGCCGTCGTACTCGTGGACGTACGCGAGGATGCCGAGTGGAACAAGTCCCACATCGGCGGCGCCATCCATCTCGGGCGCGGCGTGATCGACCGCGATATCGCCGGCCAGGTGCCGGACCCTGGCACCGAGGTCATCCTCTACTGCGCCAGCGGCGGGCGCTCGGCGATGGCAGCCAAGGCCCTGCAGGACATGGGCTACAGCAACGTCAAGTCGATGGCCGGTGGCATCAGCGCCTGGAGCCAGGCCGGCTACCCGGTCGAGTAAGCCAGGCAGTTACAGGCCACCGCGCCGTGGTGTAGGCCAACGCGCGGCGAGCAGCGCCTCCTGCGCCGTACAAAGGCATCGGGCTGCCGTACAATAGCGCTTCCCCCCGCGCAAGGAGCAAGCCCTCGATGAGTGAGTCCCCGAAAGTGCCAGCCACCCTGATCCCCGGCGACGGGATCGGCCCCGAAATCGTCGCGGCCACGGTCAAGGTTCTCGATGCACTGGGTGCGCCTTTCGAGTGGGAGGAACAGATCGCCGGCATGGCTGCCGTGGACAGCTGCGGGGACCCGCTGCCCGCACCCACGCTCGACAGCATCCGCCGCACCCGGCTGGCCCTGAAAGGCCCGCTGACGACGCCGGTGGGGGGCGGCTTCCGCTCGATCAATGTCGCCCTGCGCGCGGAATTCGACCTGTACGCCAACCTGCGCCCGGCGCACACGCTGGTCCCGGGGCGGTTCGAGGACGTCGATGTCATCCTGATCCGCGAGAACCTGGAAGGCCTTTACGTCGGAGTGGAGCACTACATTCCCATCGGTGACGATCCGCACGCGGTTGCCGAAGCCTCGGGCATCATCACCCGCTACGGCTGCCGCCGCATCGCCGAGTTCGCCTTCGATTACGCCGTACGTACCGGTCGCAAGAAAGTCACCATCGTGCACAAGGCCAACATCCTGAAGGCCCTGACCGGACTGTTCCTGGAAACCGCGATGGACGTCGGTCGCGCCTACGAGGGCCGGCTGGAGATCGACGAACGCATCGTCGACAACACCGCCATGCAACTGGTGATCAACCCGTCCCAGTTCGATGTCATCCTCACCACCAACATGTTCGGCGACATCCTCTCCGACGAGATGGCCGGCCTGGTGGGCGGCCTGGGCCTCGCGCCCGGCGCCAACATAGGCAAGCACGCCGCCATATTCGAGGCGGTACACGGCTCGGCGCCGGACATCGCCGGCAAGGGCATCGCCAACCCTTCCGCCCTGATGCTCGCGGCCGCCATGATGCTGGAACACATCGACCGCCAGGACCTCGCGATCCGGCTTCGCGACGCGCTCGACAAGGTGCTGGCCAACCCGAAAACGCGCACGCCGGACCTCGGTGGCGAATGCACCACCTCCAGCTACACTGACCTGCTGGTCGCGGCTATCGGCTAGGCAGCCGGCTGGCAATCGTGCCGGTGCGCTGGCAAGGTGGTTGATGCGGCGCCGGCTTGCAGCGGGATCGGGGCGTCACGGGCGGCGGATACAAGCATGGCGACACGCAGGAAAAACCGGGTTGCGATCATCGGTGGCGCCAGGACCCCGTTCGCCAGGGTAGCCTCGGCGCTGCGCCACCACAGTGCCCTTGACCTGTCCGTGCACGCCGTCAACGCCGCGCTCTCGCGTACCGGCATCGAGCCAGAACGCGTCGACATTCTCAATCATGGCATCGTGGTACTGGACCCGCGCGTGCCGCATATGGCCCGCGAGGTCGCCCTGCAAAGCCGCCTCGGCACCGCTACCCGGGCCCTCACCCTCACCGACAACTGCATCACCGGCATCTCCGCCATCGCCTCGGCCGTGCACGATCTGTACGAGGGCCGCGGCGGGCTGGCCATCGCCGGAGGTGTGGAATCCATGTCCAACCCGCCAATCCTGTTCAGCCGCGCCGCGGCCCTCGTACAGAT